>CAZCAU010000023.1:18846-22242 GCA_964496855.1 uncultured Desulfurococcales archaeon | reverse complement strand
CCCCGGACCACGGGGATTTTCGCAAAGGGTCCCGAGTCAGGTGCCGTAGCATGTAGCTGGGTGTACCCCGCATCCTAGTCCAGGCTAGACGACGGGCCCGCTACACGTACTCTATAATTATATTAGTGGGCTTTATATAGTTTCAATCAAGCAGAGACCATTATGGTGTCTATACTTGGTCTCCGATTTCCTACTAAATATGCTTGGTAGAAGAATAGCTGGCGACATTGTATGGAGCGAGGATCCAGGAGTAGCTCTCCGTAAGTGGAGAGAGATTTTTGGACTCTCTCAACTAGAAGTAGCCAGGAGCATGGCTATATCTGCAAGCGTGATAAGTGATTATGAAAAAGGGAGACGAGTACCTGGTAGTAAGTTTATTAAGAGATTCGTAGAAGCACTTTTTGCAGCCGATAGTGAGCATGGATGGGAGGTTGTTAGAAGACTAGCGAGAACTATGAACATAAATCTTGATGCAGTGATTGATATACAAGAATTCGAATTCGCTGTGAGCGTAGATGACTTAATTAGTGCTGTTAAAGGCATACTCTTGAACTCGGAGTACATAAGCAGAGGAATATATGGGTATACAGTACTAGACTCTATAGCTTCTATAGAGTCGATGACTGGAAACGAGTTCTACTACATAATGGGGACTACTACGGAGAGAGCGTTGATATTTACTAACGTGAGTACAGGTAGATCACCCATGGTGGCCGTGAGAGTTTCACCATTAAAACCGGCTGTAGTGGTTATTCATGGTCCTAGACAAAGAGTAGATCCTTTAGCGATAAGGCTAGCCGATAAAGAGAGAATACCGTTGATATTATCCTTAGCACCTTCGGTTAACGATCTCGTAAAGAGTCTTAGAGAAATATTAACACTAGGATCTTTTAGACTGTAGTATTATTATAGCCTGTGCCAGATCACCGCCAGCCTCCTTCAAAGCCTCTATAGCTTCTTCTCTTGACGCACCTGTTTGCTGCATTACTAGTGAGATGTCTTCCTCAGAGAATTCTTCTAATTTTTCCTCTGCTGGTGGTTCATACTCTAACGAGCCCATAACATAAGTCATTTCTTGCCCTTCTATTTTCATCACAGTTACCTGAGGAGAGTCTATAACGTATCTTCCCCCATCAGTTAACTCTATGATTACTCGCTCAACATTCTCAAGTTCTTTTACATCTACATTAACACCCATTCTTTTCAGAAATCGCCTTAAATCTCGCGGGCTCGCTCTAAACACTTCCTGGCCCTCCATAAGCCCAGTGTATTTCTCAAACATAAATATATTACCCCCACTACTTAAACCTATGAGAATACAGGCGCCTAGCCATGGTGATCGGAGAAGAGAGATCAGCCAGTGCGTCAATAACAGTGCTTGGAAGCGGAAAAGAGGTAGGTAGAGCAGCCATAGCTTTGAGTATCAAGGAAAAGACCCTGCTGCTAGACTATGGGGTTAACTTTGATGAGGAAGATAAGCCGCGTATACCTTTACATATAAGGCCACGAGATATAGAGGCAATTATAGCTACACACGCTCATTTAGATCATATAGGCGCGATTCCAGTATTCTATATATCTAGTTCTCCAAAGGCCTTTATGACTCCTCTCACGAGGATTATTTCAGAGATAATGCTTGAAGACTTCCTGAAGATATCAGGCTACTACCTCTTATTCGAGCACAATGAAGTGAAAAAACTCTTAGAGTTAACCACCAGTATAGATTATAATAAACCCGTAGAGCTCAACAACTTTGTTTTTCAACTTATCAATGCTGGCCATATACCTGGAAGCTCGTCTGCCCTCGTAGATATCGGTGATAAAAAGATACTCTATACAGGTGACATAAATACTACTGAGACGAAACTAGTTAAACCGGCTAATTTCAGCAATATTGAAGCAAATGTATTAGTGATGGAAGCTACATATGGTGCTTCTACACATCCTTCTCGAAGAAAAGTCGAAGAGAGATTCATACAAGGTATAGAGGAGGTCACGGATAAGGGGGGAGTAGTACTTGTACCGGCATTTAGCGTAGGGAGAGGCCAAGAAATAATGATGGTCCTCGCGGAACACGATCTAGGATTACCGGTATATGTCGATGGAATGATTAGGACAATAACAGAATATATGATGTCATATCCAAGGTATTTGAATAACCCCGAGTTACTGAAGAAAGCTTCGTCAGAATTCTACTTTGTTAGGGGATGGAGGGATAGAAGAAAAATATGGAAGGAACCAGGCGTAATAATAGCATCTGCAGGTATGTTAAAGGGAGGTCCTGCACTCTACTATCTAAAGAGAATATATTCTGAGGAGAAGAACGCAGTATTCCTAGTCAGCTTCCAAGCACCAGGCACGCCTGGCAGAACACTAATTGAGCAAGGAATGCTTGAAGCCATGGATGGACCATTGAAAGCTAGATTAGAGTGGTTTGACTTTTCCAGCCATGCAGACAAGGATGGATTAATTACAATAGCATCTAGCATCAGGGGTCTCGAGAAGATAATCCTAGTTCATGGAGAAGAGGAAAGCTTATTCCACCTAGCTAGAGAATTAGAGGAACAATTAGATGGAGTAGATGTAATTATAGCAAGTAATGGTGAGACGATTAGTTTATAACTATTAGCCTTACTCTATGTACTCTATCTTCTCGCATTTTAGCTCCTTGATGAAAGACTCTGCTTCATCACTCTTTAGCTTAATTGTGTAGAGATATCTCTTCGTCCTTGCCTTGATTTTTACTATTCCCTTCTTCTCATCCTTTTTTACTCTGCATTCTATGGCTTTCTCAGCTATCTTCTTGAATTCCTCCTTATCTTTTATTTCCACAGGCATTACCATGATCACCTATAACCAAGATTTTACGTCTCCCATAATCACTATTAGGCTTAGAAAAAATTTACGGTGGGGTCAGAATCGCAGGGCGTCAGCATCTCTACATGTTCTCTCATACTAAGTGTCGGAGGTTTTCTTCATCCTAATTCTAGGACAAGTCTTAAGATCTATATGAATGGTGGGCCCGCGGGGATTTGAACCCCGGACCACCCGGTTATGATTCCCGTACAGCTCCTTTACGGAGCCGTATGCCGGGCGCTCTACCTGGCTGAGCTACGGGCCCCTGTAATTGTAAAATGTTTTGGATAGTTTTATAAATCCTTTGCTTGCCTTTAACAGACTTTCCTCCTCACTAGCTCCACGATTTCAGATATTTCGCTTGTCTAGGTGTAAGTGTATCTATCTCTATTTTCATACTTTCTAGTTTTAGTCTTGCAACACTGCTATCTATCTCAGGGGGTACATTGAAGACTCTTAGTGATAGCTTTCCTTTATTATCTAGTAAATACAGTACCGAGAGTGCTTGGTTAGCAAAACTCATATCCATAACTTCGCTGG
>CAZCAU010000023.1:0-18836 GCA_964496855.1 uncultured Desulfurococcales archaeon | reverse complement strand
TCGCTGGGGTGTCCTTCAGCAGCTACAAGATTAACGAGTCTTCCTTCGGCTAACAGGTATAGTCTTCTTCCATCCTTGAGTAGATACTCAGTAACATGAGGTCGTATAATCTTTTTATCCGTGGCAAGGCTTTCCAGGTCTTTAATGTTTATTTCTACATTGAAGTGACCAGCATTAGCAAGTATAGCTCCGTCTTTCATTTTCTCGAAATGTTCTCTTCTTATAACATCTATATTGCCAGTAGCTGTTACGAAAATATCTCCTATCTCTGCAGCCTTATCCATAGGCATTACATCGAATCCATCCATTACGGCTTCTAAAGCCCTGATAGGATCAACCTCAGTTACTATTACTCGTGCCCCCATTCCTCTAGCTCTTAATGCTATTCCTCTACCTACCCATCCATAACCTGCAACAACAAACTTCTTACCAGCTAGTAGCATATTCGTAGCACGTAGGATACCATCTATAGTGCTCTGACCAGTACCATATCTGTTGTCAAACATGAATTTTGTTAATGCGTTATTAACGGCTATAACAGGGTATTTTAGTACACCTTCTCTCTCCATTGATCTAAGCCTTATGACACCAGTAGTTGTCTCTTCGGTCCCTCCAATAACGTTTGATGCTATGTCTGGGTATTCTTGATGTAGTGTTACATGAAGATCTCCGCCATCATCTATCACTATCGCGGGTTTTTTCTCAATGATTTTTCTAATACACCAGAAGTACTCATTCTCACTCTCCCCCCTCCAGGCGTAGACGTTTATGTCATTCTGGAAAAGCGCGGCAGCTACTTCGTCTTGTGTGGACAACGGGTTACTTGCAGCCAGGTATACATCGGCACCCCATTCCTTCAGAGTCTTTACAAGTACAGCTGTCTCCTTTGTCACGTGAAGCACGGCTGCTATTTTTACTCCATTTAGAGGCTTGCTCTCGGCATATCTCTCTCGTAGCTTCATTACCACTGGCATATGTTTTTCTGCCCACTCTATCTGGAGAAATCCTTTTTCAGCTAATGCGGGATCCTTTATCTTTCCCTCAGGCAAGATATCAGCCTCGTGTCTTTAATACCGTAAGATACAATTCTAGTCTAGACGTGATAGGTTAACTCTTAAATCTCTTCTCCTAGAAGTAGTGTACGCAGACCTCGACCCGCAATCACTCCAGTGATTATTATTGTTAGTATAGCTGTAAATGTTATGGCTCCATATATCTCAGGAGTTATCATTCCTGCTGTTAAGCCTATAGTGGCCGAGATTATACTTACGGTGAGCCGAGCTCCAAATATCGAGGAAGCCCTCATACTTCTTATCCCTAGGAGTTTACTTATTGCTACATATGTTGCAACGACTTTAGGAATATAAGAAAACACTAGCATCAATGGTATTAGGATAATAAAGGCTGTGGGGTCACTTATAGACACTCTAAGACCAGCTACAAAGAAGAAAAATGGTGCAAGGAAACCAAATGTTAGTCCCTTTACTTTATCATCAAGGCGGCCTCGGCTCCTAATTATTCTTGCCACAGTCATTCCTACAATAAATGAGAATAAGACAGCGTGTATACCAACAATTCTCGAGAAGAGAGCCATGCTGAGAAGCAATGCCATTATAAGTCGTATACTTGTCTCGGAGTAACCTACTGGTAGTCTAGGAATAATGTATATTGAGAATAATGGCAGTACGATTAGGGCTAGTAAGTAAGCAATAACAAGCATGGAGAACTCGACTACGAGTATTGATAGCACTATTATGCTTATTATATCCACGACCATAGCTGACGCAAATATTGCCTGGCCTCTTCGCGAAGCTAGTAATCCCCCAGGCTTTAGGGCTGAATAAACTATGCTAACACTAGTTGTGGATAATGCAACTGCTACATACAGTCCTGGGTATAAATCTACTCCGATGAGTTTCAATCCTATTAGTGATACGATAAATGGTATAAAGAAGCTCAGTATGCCTATAAGCGAGCTTTGTCGCCAGTATCTTCTAAGAATATGCATTTCAACCTCCGTTCCAGCAACAAACATGAGCACGATTCCTCCTATCTCTCCAAGAATTAGTAACATTTGAGTAGGCTCTAACCCTAGTAGTGATGCAAATACTCCGAACAGTGTTTCTAGAATAGCCGTAGGGGTTCGCGTGATTTCGGCTAGTATTGCTGCTATAAATATAAGTATAGCAGCAACGCCCATGATGTAATATTCTCTTATTTCTTCATCTTCTATGCTCTCTAAAGGGAATACTTTTACAAACACTACTATAAGAACTAGAGATATCAAAGACAACATGAGTGCAGTTACTCTAGACTGTAGCCCTAGAGATTGCATTACCTAGTGCACACCCTTGAATAGTTAGCTGTGTTTTCTGAACTATCTAAACCCATTATTGACTCGCTTTAACTAACAATCATGGGTTTAAAAAGAATAGGGGCAGCTAGGCAGCATTTAAATCAGCTTAAAAACTGAGCCTAACATCTCAGCATTATCCTGTATCTTACCATTCTTCTTCCCATTCTTCTTCCTCTTCTTCCCACCATTCCTCTTCTTCTTCCTCTTCCCACCATTCTTCCTCTTCCATTTTGATTATGCTCATCTACCTCCCCACCATTACATCATTACTGTCTCACCAGAATCTAGGGTTATTGAGGTAAAATATGTTACGTTAAAAACAAGGCCTAGCAAACTTCTTCTATATAGAATCTCGTTAGCTGGTGGAGGTCTTTTTGTGCATCTATATGCTTTTCCTTCATACATAAACTAGTTAAGTTCTTCTCTATATATGCTGAGAGTCGAGATGATGCGTTTCTAGCGATTCCTTTGCAGCGGTCTTGTGTTATGTCTCTACATACTATTACAAGGCAATTCGGTTCTCCTGCTCTGAACCCGGCTTTCTTAACAGCTTTCCCAAAGTTATGCTCGAGGGCGTTATAGACGAGGAATTCCAAGTTCCTATCTCTTAATAAGTTCTCTTTATGTGTGAAAGCGTTGAAAACGTAATGGGCAGCAAGAGCATAAGCTTCAGGGGTTCTGGCGTAGTCTTTGTTAAAAACTTGGAATACACATTTCTCGTTTAACTTCATAGAACTAAGTAGATCTTTTAACAGTGATAATAGTGGATCGAGGTAGGAAGTTCTTATAGGCATTATTGTTACACAGTAGTTTTTACAGAGAATTTTTGTAAACATTTCTTCCACAATCCTGTTCTCTAGGGTTTGAGGATTCTTGATAATCTATCGTATAATGCTCTTAAAGCCTCGTTATCTAGTAGTTTTCCGGAATATTTTTTCTCTCTTAAGAACTCTGCTTTTTCCCATGGAAAAACAATCCATTCACTTACAACTTCATGATAATAGTCGGGCATAAGAATACTCCAGGGTTTTACATATAATGTTGCTGAACGGATGACTCTTGCTCCATGCATATCAAGTATGTTTGAGACTAATGACAAGCTCTTGCCCGTGTCGACTATATCATCTACTAATAGAACCTTTAAGTTGTTTATACCCAGTGTGAGGGGGTGAGTGATCACAGGCTTTTCTTGTTTCTCCCCTACACTTGTGTAAAATTTTACGCCAATAAAACCTATAGAGACAACATCAAGGTAATCAGCAAGCAGTCTTGCGGGAACAAGACCGCCACGAGCAACACCTATTATTACATCGGGCCTAAACCGAGATTTCTGTATCTTTAAAGCAACATTATATACAGCATCTTCTATATCTTCCCAGCTCAAGTATCTTACATTATCTCTACTCAAAGAAACTAACCACCATGGCTAACCGGTAGTATTGCTACAATATCGTTCTTTTTAATTCTGTACTCTTCTCCTAAGAGCCTGTAATCAGTATCATTTACCAGCAGTAAGTACCCAGGCTTCAAACTCCCATCGTCACTGAAAATCACTGAGAATTCCGGGTTTCTTTTTAAAAGCTCTACTCCAAGCTCTCTTATGCTTATATCATCAATTTCTATTTCTGTCTCACGGAATCCTAGTATCTGGCTTAAGGAGGCTATTAAAACTATTTTCACCAAGTCTAATACTCCACCTGCTGAACCAGGCTTGTCTTTAACCTTGCCTCCTCTTCGCAATCTTAACTAGGTGTGTTATATATCCGGCTATCTGGTTTCTTAGTTTTTTTGATTGAACCTCTATTAGTTCGGATACTATCTTTTTATTTTCTTCGAAATTATCCGTGAATCTATCAGGGTACATTGATAATAATTTTCTAGCAGTCCGTTTGACTGGTGCTGTTCTAACTTTTCCCATAGCTCCCTGATCCCTCAGTTCTAAATGTTAACTATTGCGTGTAAAATCCTATATGCCTAGGACTTAATTATTTTTCTATGTAAGCTAGAGTACCTCCGGTACAATTATAGAAAAGTTTATATAGAAGCTTTCTGATGAAGTGATACTGCTAGAGAAGTAAACTTGGGTGAGAGTTATGGCTATAGAGCCTACAGGCATTCCTGTGCTTATATTAAAGGAGGGTACACAAAGAAGTGTTGGAAGAGATGCTGTTAGAACAAACATAATGGCTGTTAGAGCAATATCAGAGACTCTTAGGACAACATATGGACCAAAAGGCATGGATAAAATGCTTGTAGATAGCCTAGGCGATGTAACCATAACTAATGATGGTGCTACAATATTAGACAAAATGGATGTCCAGCATCCTGCTGCAAAAATGCTTGTGCAAATAGCCAAAGGCCAAGACGAGGAAGTAGGTGACGGGACAAAAACAGCTGTAATCTTCGCAGGAGAGCTTTTGAAGAACGCTGAAGACCTGCTCGAGAAGAATATACATGCAACGCTAATAGTGAGCGGTTATAAGAAGGCAATGGATGAGGCTATAAGGATAATCAGGGAAGAGGTATCAACGCCCATTGATGTAAATGACGAAGAGATTCTAAAGAAAATAGCATCAACAGCACTCACAAGCAAAGTTGTTCATACAGTGAGAGATCACTTAGCAGAGCTTGCCGTAAAAGCCGTAAGGCAGATAGCCGAGAAGCGCAATGATAAGTGGTACATAGACTTAGACAATATACAGATGATAAAGAAGCATGGAGGAAGCATGCTAGACACACAGCTAATATACGGCATTGTTGTAGACAAAGAAGTAGTTCACCCTGGTATGCCTAAGAGGGTTGTCAATGCTAAGATAGCACTACTAGACACACCACTAGAAGTAGAGAAGCCAGAAATAGACGCTGAAATACGCATTAGTGATCCAACACAGATAAAGAAGTTCCTAGAAGAGGAAGAAGAGATTCTAAAGAACATGGTAGAGAAGATAGCATCTGTTGGAGCTAACGTAGTATTTTGCCAGAAGGGTATTGATGATGTAGCACAGCACTTCCTAGCTAAGAAGGGAATACTAGCAGTCAGAAGAGTTAAGAGAAGCGACATGGAGAAACTAGCCAAAGCAACCGGTGCAGCCATTGTCACAAACATAGAGGATCTTAAGCCAGAGGATCTAGGCGAGGCAGAGCTAGTCGAAGAGAGAAAAGTCGGCGAAGACAAAATGGTGTTTGTTGAAGGATGCAAGAATCCAAGAGCAGTGACAATACTTATCAGAGGAGGACTAGAGAGGCTAGTAGATGAGGCTGAAAGAGCGCTTCGTGACTCACTAAGCGCAGTAGCTGACGCCATCAAAGATGGTAGAATAGTCTGTGGAGGAGGAGCTGTAGAAGTAGAGGTTGCTAAGAGAATAAAGGATTATGCTAAGAAAATCGGCGGTAAAGAACAATTAGCCATAGAAGTATTTGCAAAAGCATTAGAGAGCTTGCCAATGACTCTGGCAGAAAATGCAGGCTTAGATCCTGTAGAAATAATAATGAAGCTACGAGCAGCACACGAGAACCTAGATGGTATCTGTATGGGCGTTAACGTATTTACGGGAGAAATAGAAGACATGCACAAGCTAGGAGTCGTAGAGCCTGCTCTAGTAAAAGCAAATGCTATAAAAGCAGGTACGGAGGCAGCAAGAATCATTCTAAGAATAGATGATGTGATATCAGCTAGTAGGGCTGCAAAAGAGGAGGAAAAGAAGAAGCCCGGAGAAGAAAAGAAAGAAGAAGAGTAAGCACTATTAACCTTTGATAACCTTTTCTTCCACGTTACTCTACCTAGTTTTTCATACTTATTAGATGACCATAATGTTTCTAAGGAGAGGTGGTTGAGAAGGATAGTTTTAGTGATAGCCGGGACTCCTGGCACGGGTAAGACAACTATTGCTAAAATTCTTGTCAAAAAACTTGGGGCTATCCACGTTGAACTTTCAAGCCTAGCTCTTAGAAGTAGATGTGTCAGAGAATACGATGATAAGCGTGACACGTATATTATTGATGATAAAAAACTAAGCAAACGAGTTCTTAAGATTATTAGTACTCAGAGTAGTGCCATATATGTTATTGACACGCATTACCCAGAGATACTCCCTCCAAATATAGTTGATAAAGTCATAGTTCTTAGACTCAACCCCATCATCTTGTATAATAGGCTTAAAAATAAGAAGTGGAGACGAGAGAAAATCGTAGAAAACGTGGAAGCAGAGATCATTGGTATTGTAAGCCTTAGTGCTAGGGAGCACTTTGGTCCAGATAAAGTAAAAGACCTAGACGTGTCATCTCTAAGTCCGAAAGAAGCGGCTAAGACTATTATGCAATACGTTCTAGCTAACAAGGAACATCCTAATCTAAAAGATAAACCCATAGATTGGAGTACGCATCCAGAAGTACTACTGCTTCTTCGGAATCTTCACAACAACAGGCTCTCTTAGATGTGGTGCATAGAATAATGCCATTCCTATACTTATATTATGTAGCAAATTACCAAAGTATTCACGTTTATCGTTAGGGATAGGCAATGATTCAAGTACATATTTCTTATCATGGCTTGACCGTAAGGAGTGGATTATAAACGTATTTATATTTGACAAAATACGTTGACTAAGCGCTACAAAGGATTGTGTTATAAGAATGAACCCTACATTAAACTTTCTCATCTCAGCAAGCGCGTCTGAGATCAGGTCCTCATTCACACGAAGCAGGTTGTGAACTTCTTCTAGTACCACAACTGAAATCTTGTTAAGTACCCCTGTTCTAGCTTTTGAGATCAGATCTGCAATTATTAGTAATGCCAAGAACGCCTTAAGCCTAGTATTAGGTATAACGCTTAAATCCACAACTATTACTCCTTGTTTATTATAATACTTATCTAACTCCACTACGGAAGATCTAAATATTGATGACAACGGCTCAATTTTTCTTAGTAGGGCACTCCTGATCTCTCTATCCCAATAACTATCTTGTGCCACCATGGCTAGATGTTCTAGGAGACTATTAAGACTATGAATAGTATTGGAAGATATAGTCTTATAAAGAATATATGACTGCGGTATTGATAGATCAAAAGCTCTTTCAAAAACCTCTACTATCCTATGTAGGTCACGATTTTTGAAGACTAACGTATTTATGTTAATCTTATTAGCTCTAATTAATATGATCTTCTCCCTAAAGTCCTCGTTTACATGTTTTTCAAGCAGGTATCTGTACTCACCGTTCCAATCCAGTATAAGTACGGATACATTATCGTCAAGCTTGAGAATGTTGCTTATCAATAAAGCGGTAGTTGTGGATTTTCCCGATCCTGTAGATCCAGCTATAACCATGTGACGCAGTATTTGATGAGAAAATATGCCCTCAGCATCGTCTGTGGCTACATTAATCCCAATCGGGATAAAAATTGTCTCGTTGCTGACGGCATTATATTCGTCACTAATGTTTTGCGAAGACATTGATTCAACCAATTCTCTAATATAAGAAGGGTTAAACCAATCTTTAACTACTTTATGCCTACCGTGAGCAAGTAGAATATTTTTGAGTCCCTTGAGCACATCGGGTTGTCTCACAACGATCTTTCTCTCTAGTTTTATGCTCCTAAAGAAAGCATCACTCATGGATAGTACAATATTCTCCTCGTTTCTACATATATCCTCTCTTTCACATACAAGTAGTAAAGCTATACTCTGTTTGTTCTGATAACCAAATATAACCATGTAGTACTCATTAATATCAGGTCTACTACGAGATTTGATAAAATTATTTAAGAAAAGGAGTTCTCTTGCGATGTCAGAACTACTTGCCGTGGGTACGAAGTCTAGCCTATATATTATACAACTCTCGGCTCTACGTGAATCTAGAGAATGTAAGATTTTTCTCTTAATAAGCAAGAAAGATGACATGGCAAAGAAGAATACCATAACACCGGGTAAAATGTAGTGTTCCAAAGATCTATGATTAATTACTAATGACTCTAGTATATCGTGTCTAAAACTATTTATGATTAATAGTGCAGAGATGCCTGACGCTATTATTGGGACTGTTATCCGTGTATTCACTTTTCTTCCGAAAGTACTATAGGAGAGTATAAAAAATGATTCAACACAATATCAGGATACTGGTGTTACTTTAACAAATACCTCTTGTAGCATCTCCAAGTTGAGAGGTTTTTGTGAGAGTATTTTCAAGATTATGCCACCCATAGATATCAGGTATCTGTTGTAGTCATTTTCAGACGATATAGAGAACACTTTTCCTCTAGCAACGAGATCTTTTTCAGTATATTTTGGTAGTTTCCGCCATAACTCCACACTTAGTTCCTTGTAGCCTCTAATATCGTAGAGTTCTTTTAGTACATCAAGATATAATATAATGTCCTTTTTTTGCCTGCATAAAAGCTTTGCTTGGAAGACAGTAGGTATAGCTGTAGGCTTTACTTCCTCTATTTTACATTTAATCCTGAGTATGTTGTCTGAGACCACTTTTTCGCACACCCTGTTAAGAAAGATTAACAAGGGATATATTGCAGTTATGGTATTGATTCTATAGGGTAATCGTCATGAGTGCGAGTAGTGGGACGAGAAGATTACTAGCAGATCTAGCATCAATCATAGAAAAGGAAGTTATCGTAAAACTGAGAGACGGGAGAATATACGAAGGCGTATTAAGCGGATTTGATCATCCCAACATGAATATATCCCTGCTGAAAGCCAAAGATAATGAGGGCAACGTTTACCATCGAGTAATAATTACTGGCTTATCGATTTCCGAAATACTTGTGAAAGAAGCACCTCTATTTGATGCTGAGGAATTTGCCGAGATACTAATTAAGAAACTAAATCTAAGACCAGGCGACGTTAAAATTTATCCCGAAGCCGGAGTGGTCGTTGTACTCAATAATATCAGAATAACCGAAGCGGGTGTCGAGGGAAGCGGGCCTATAGCAAACAAAGTCTATAGCATATATACAGAGTATATAGAGGCGAGAAGAAGACAGCGAGGTACGGAGAGCTGACTTGTTTGAGATCAAAGACAAGGATCTGGCGGGTAGAATAGGAAGACTAAGAACACGTAAAGGCTCACTTGAAACTCCAACCCTTTTTCCCGTAATAGATATTCTAAGACAAGAAGTCAATTTACAAGATATAGTAAGTATAGGTTTCAATGCAGTAATAACGAATGCTTACCTATATTACAAGCGTGTAAGGGAGAAAAAACTAGAGTTAAAACCGGTTCATCAACTCTTAGGCTCTAACAACATTATAGTGATGACAGATTCGGGAGCATACCAGATATTAGAATATGGCGGCATAGATGTTAAACCTGACCAGATAATAGAGTTTCAAATAGAGATAGATAGTGATATAGCTATAATACTTGACTTACCAACGGGATCCGAGGCATCGAGAGAAGAAGCGCTTAGAACAGCTCTAATAACTCTTAAACGAGGAAGAGAAGCTGAAGCTAGAATTATTACTGATAAAGAGAAGACACATCGTTTATGGGTCTTACCTATACAAGGCGGTGGATTTATAGATATTTTAGAAGATATAGCACGTAAATCCTCTCAACTACTTTCATACGATATTTATGCACTAGGGAGTCCGACAGGTTTTATGGAATCGTATAGGTACGACATTGTTCTTGAAATGATACATGCTGTAAGAAAGGTGCTTCGACCCGATAGTCCGCTGCATCTTTTCGGGGCAGGACATCCAATGATAATACCTTTTGTTATTGCACTGGGAGTAGATATGTTTGATTCAGCATCATACCTACTTTATGCTAGAGATGACAGGTATATGACTAAGAGAGGTACAAAACGGCTAGGCGAGTTAGAATATTTTCCTTGCAGTTGTCCCGTGTGCAGTAAACACTCACCTCAAGAACTGAAAGAAATGGATGCGAAAGAAAGAGTAAGGCTATTGGCCCTTCATAACCTGTATAAACTCAAGGAAAGCCTTGACGAGACAAAACAGGCTATACGGGAGGGAAGACTATGGGAGCTTTTAGAAGAGTACAGCCGGAAACACCCTAGTCTAAAAAAAGCATTTAGAGTTATAACAGAGAAGTCCTCGTTTATAGAGAAATTCTCTCCTAGGTTAAAGGGTAGGGTAAAGGCTATTTTCTTCTACGACTATGAGAGCTTGTCTCGTCCAGAGATCATACGCCATAGAGAGTTTCTAGCTAGATACCAACTGCTACATAATAGTTTGAAGAGAGTCTTTCTCATACCTGGGTATCCGGAAGAGAAACCGTTTACGCGGTCACTGATTACAAGAACTGTTATCAAGACATATAGCATTGATTTTACAAAGGACGCTATATTATATTACACGCCCTTTTTTGGCATAGTACCGTATGAAGTAGCAGAAGCGCATCCTTATGCACATTACGAGTGTTGCGACGAGATAAGCGAACCTGTATTGAACAACATGATTGAAACCGCAATTACTTTCCTGATTGAGAAGTTCCAGAACATAGATGTTAACATTATAATAGATAATAGACTTAGTTGGAGCAAGAAGTTTGCAGACATATTATCAAAAAAGCATCTCATCGATTTTGAAAAGAAGAACCTCAGACTCAAATTCTCAAATACCGAGGCTGATACTAATGAGACTAAAGCGAATCAGAGAAACTCTTGACGAAGACTTATTGAAGATCTACGGTATCCTCCTTTTGCAATTTGATAAGAATTTTTCTATAGAAGTCCTTCGTGAAGCTAAGTACATAGCTATATCAAGTACAGGTAGATTGAGAGGAGTTCTCGATGAAGGTCTTAAACCAATAATCCATATAAGGCCAGACTCCTATCATGCCATATTGACCGATAAAGGCGCTATATTACTTAGTAGGGTATCTCGTTTACCAAAATATCGCGTGATCATTAGAAGTAATGAAGTAGAAAATATTCGTGGCTCAAAATCATTGCTCGCCCCCGTGGTCATAGACGCCGATACAGCTATTAGAAGCGGGGATGAAGTGTTAGTTGTTGACGAGAATGATAAACTATTAGGGTATGGGAAAGCAAGGTTGTCTGGTTATGAAATAGCATCTATAAAACGAGGCGAAGTAGTGAGAATGAGGGGATGGATTGATCATGCCTCTTAAACTACAGTATAAGAGTATCCATATATCACTGAAGGAGGATATTAGCGATGATATAATATTTGTAACAGGATTTAAGGGGTTTGGTGCAATAGGCCTAATAACAGTGCATCATTTAGTCAGAAAATTAGAAATGCGGCGCATAGGCTTTATAACAGCGAGAATTATGCCGGAGTTCTCCTATGCGGATAGAAATGGTTTTGGTGGGCCATTCGAATTATATTATAATAATGAACACAAGATCCTGGCACTTCTTAACCGTGAGCTACCTCCAGTAAATATACGTGTAGATTTTGCTAAAGCATTAGCAAAGTTACTAGCCGAGACTATAAGGTTGAAATATGCTATCCTCATTGGAGGTCTTGATAAGAGGTTTAAAGAAGAAGGTGTTGACATAAAATTGGCTTACTCATCGACATATAGGGGTCCTAAACTTGAAGATAAGCTCATGGAAGAGTGGCTATATGTTATAGGCCCCTTAGCCCTTCTCATGATAGCGTTCGAAGAATACGGTTTGCCAAGTATACTTCTATTACCCTACTCGGAGATTGATAGACCTGACCCGATAGGTGCAGCAGTAGCTATTCAACGGATTTCAAAACTAATTGGGGTAAAGATAGATGTTAGCGAACTCTATGAGGAGTCAAAAAGAATTGAGCAGGAGTATGCTAGAATAGAAGAAATGCGTAGAGAGTATGGAGAGGAAACTCGTGGACAAGCATACATGTGAATAGTACCTAGCACCTATTGTTTACTCACTTACATATGGAACCCTGGATACCCGCCTATAACTCCGTGGAAAGTTTTCTGCTTTTTAATCTTTTCAATCGCTTGTAGGAAATCTTTAAATGAGACTCTCCTAGCATTTCGCCTAAGAGCATTGTAGCCTGCTTCTATACATACGGCTCTTATATCAGCTCCTGAGAATCCTTCTGATAACTCAGATAGTTTAACAAAGTCAACATCATTGCTGAGCTTCATTTTTCTTGTATGGATCTTATATATTTCGATACGTGCCTGTTTATCCGGTAGTGGGAATTCTATTAACCTGTCGAACCGACCTGGTCTTAGCAATGCTGGGTCAAGTATATCTATTCTATTAGTTGCCGCAATGACTCTAACATTACCTAAAGGATCAAAACCGTCTAGCTCTGCAAGTAGTTGCATGAGTGTCCTCTGTACCTCTCTTTCACCACTAGTACCTACATCAAGTCTTTTTGCAGCTATTGCATCAATCTCGTCTATGAATATGATTGATGGTGCTTTTCTCCGTGCTAGGTTAAAGACTTCTCTTACTATCCTGGCTCCTTCTCCTATGAATTTCTGTACAAACTCTGAGGCTACTACTCTGATAAATGTAGCATTAGTCTCGCCAGCGACAGCCTTTGCTATCAGTGTTTTACCGGTACCCGGTGGTCCGTAGAGTAAGACGCCTTTAGGAGGATCTATTCCTAGCTCTCTAAAGAGCTCAGGCTTCTTAAGTGGTAGCTCAACGGCTTCTCTTATTTCTCTTATTTGTTCTTTTAATCCTCCGATATCGCTATACCTTATCTTAGGTCTTTCGATGATTTCCATACTTCTTACATAAGGATCCTCTCTAAGTGGTAGAACTTCAACAATAGCTGATCCACGCTGGTTAAGCGCTACTATTGCTCCAGGCACTAGTTTATCTCTCGGAATATTCTCGCTTATAGTTACTACCAGGTTGGGTCCAGTGGAGCTCTTAACTATAGCCCTATTATCAGATAGTACTTCGAGAACCACTGCTTCTATTAATGGTGGTGAGAGAAGCTTCTCAAGCTCGTTCTTGTAATACTTCAGTTCACGTCTAAGAGCAGCCTTTTCTGATTCTAATTCATGCACTTTTTGTTCTAAATATCTTATATACTCCAGTAAGGACTCGTAGTCTGCCGTGTTTTTGTCATCACTACTTATGGCTGCCATCAGCGGGTCCCGTATTAAGATGCTTTATGTATCATAACCTAAAAAATACTTTCCGCCATACTAATTTACTTGTAAATAGTCTATAATATGTTTAGCTAAGCGAGGCTCGAATAATGCCTGAAAGAGAAACAGTATATTGCGAGCTATGCGGGAGACTAATACAGGGACGTAGCTATAAAGCTGTTGTTGAGAACGTTCTCCTTACCCTCTGTGAACAATGCTATAGAAGAGTTCAGGTTAGGAAGAGATCGAGCTCCTCCGAGATACTTATGGATACCCGTATACATACACCTATACAGCAGCGCGTCGATAGCAGATCCATAACTAGAACAAAGCCTTCTACCACAACGAGTAAATTACCCATGACATCCGCGGGAAAGAGAAAGATGAACAATAGAGAACTAAGAAGATACTTGGAGAACTATGATGTTGTTGAAAACTATTCGGAGATAATCAAGAAAGCAAGAGAGAGAATGGGATGGACACAGGCGGTGTTGGCCGAGAAACTCAGAGTTCAAGAAAACGTTGTTAGGAGAATAGAAAGTGGTAGACTAAAACCTCCTATAGAATTAGCCTTAAGAATAGAAAAGCTTCTTAAAGTCAAAATATTAGAACCTATTGTAGACGAATACTCTGGTTTTAGTAGTCACGGTAAAAGCTCTTCTATGGATCTAACACTTGGCGATATAGTTAATATACGTAACAAGCAGAAGCAGAGGTGACACGGTCACTATATGCCTAAGAACACATTACTAATAGTACCCAAGAAGCGACTTGATGAGCTAGACGAAGCATACGCGCTTGCCAAAACAGCTGGCTATGAAATAGTTAGCTTAATAACTACGAGATATCATAAACCTAACATCATAAAAGAGGGCAAACTAAAGGAGATAAAGAAAGAAGTAGAAGGAAAAAACATTGAGACAATAATTTTCTACAACGAATTCACACCTGTCACCTATTATAAGCTGTATAAAATAGCAAGAGTAGAGCTTCTTGACAAGCCTTTATTGATACTTAATATATTTAGTAGACACGCCGGGTCAAAAGAAGCTAAGCTTCAGATAGAACTAGCTAAAATAAGGCATGAAATCCCGATAGTAAGAGAATTCGTCAGAAGACAAAAACTAGGCGAGCTACCCGGTTTCCTCGGACCAGGAAAGTATGCTATTGACGAGTACCTGGCATTGCTGAGAAGAAGAGAGCATCAGATTAAGTTAAAACTTGAGGAACTTAAGAAGAGAAAGAAGTCAGAACTACTACGTAGGAAAAACCTTGGGTTACCACATATAGTTATAACTGGCTATACATGTGCGGGTAAGACTACACTATTTAACTCGCTTGTATCTGAGAATAAGAGGACAGGCGAAGAATACTTTACAACGATTTCACCTAAGGCTAAGGGAGCATTACTGCATGATTCGTTTAAAGTAATATTCTCAGATACTGTAGGGTTTATTCGTGGCATCCCCCCTTATATTATAGAAGCATTTTATGCTACCTTGCAGGAAGTCGTATTTTCTGACTTGATAATACTAGTTGTTGACGCCAGTGAGCCCATCAGAACTATAAATGAGAAGCTGCAGGAATCATTAAGCATACTCGATAAAATAGGTGCCATTAGTATACCGTTATTTATCGTCTTAAATAAAATAGACCTTATTGCAAGTGATGAACTCAGCAAAGCGTTAGATGTAGTAAATAGTATTCGGGTTGAGCATAATAACATAGTCGACATATTACCTATGTCAGCATTAAGAAGCAGTGACATCGACACTCTGAGGAGAAGGCTATGGAGCTTTTTTCAAAATACAAGAAAGTCTATGTTTACAGATTAGGGCATAGGAGAGAAAGAGATAAGAGAATGACTACGCATGTAGGCCTAGTAGCTAGAGCTTTTGGTGCAAACGGATTTATTCTCCATGGCGAATGTGATACAAAGATTTTAGAGAAGTTAAACAAGGTATTAGAGACATGGGGTGGAAAAGAGTACTTCTACATGGAGTGCGATAATGAGCCACTCAATTTCTTCAAAAAATGGAAGACTAACGGTGGAGAAGTTATTCATCTAACGATGTATGGACTACCAATACATGAGGTCATCGATAATATCCGTAAGTCTCGTAGACCAAAACTCATAGTAGTGGGTGCAGGTAAGGTGCCTGGTTTTGTATACGAAAACGCTGATTACAATGTATCTGTGACCACACAGCCGCACTCAGAAGTAGCAGCCTTAGCAATATTTCTTGATAGATTGTATTGTGGAAAAGAGCTTGACATATCGTTTAAAGATGCCAAGTTAAAGGTAATCCCTTCGCCTAGGGGAAAGAGGGTTATCAGAGTATCTTAAAGTTGGGCGCTAGATTACGTGTAAAGTCAAGTATAAAACCTGTTACTTTGTTTAATTTATATGTGTAAAAGCCTGTTAGGCACAATAAATCTAGCAATAGTGGTTACAAGAAAACAAGCCTGATTAACTCAATAATGATGAAAACAGGTGCCAGAGTTTTGGAGGAGAGGGGGAAACTAGGAAGTATTGAAGTATTCCTAAAAAGCCTCATAGGCGAAACAGCTACTAAGGTGTTTTTATTTCTTCTAGGTAAAAGTAGCGAAGCCACAGATGAGGAAATAGCTAATGGTCTTAATATGAAGACAAATGCGGTAAGAAAAGCCCTGTACACTCTTGTTGATTATAATCTTGTATCCTACAGAAGAGTTAGAGATTCAAGAAGTGGTTGGTACACTTATTACTGGAAGGCCAATGAAAACCAGGTTCTTTCAATGATTATCTCTAGGAAAAAACTAGTACTAGAGAAGCTCAGGACCAGGTTAGAGTTTGAAAGCAATAGTACTTTTTATCAATGCTCTATGGATGGATCTCGCTATTCTTTCAATGAGGCTCTTGAATACAATTTCACATGCCCTAGATGTGGTAATCCATTGGTGTATATAGATAACACAAGCATACTACAAGCATTAAGGGATATAATTAGGCGTATTGAGGAGGAACTAAAGAGTGAGGAATCAAGGGCCTATAGTGGTTGACCTATTCTGTGGTGCTGGTGGTTTTTCGAGAGGTTTTAAACTCGAAAAATTCAACATTATCTTCGGTTTAGACAACTCCAAGGCTCCTGCAAGAACATTTAAAGCCAACTTCCCTGAGGCATTTGTACTTGTAGAAGATATTAAGAATGTTGATCCGAGAGACGTGTACAAGTACACTGAGATTCGCAAGGTAGATGTAGTCATAGGTTCACCCCCGTGTGAGCCATTTACGGCAGCTAACCCGAACAGGATGAAGGATCCACTAGACCGTCTCTACAAAGACCCTAACGGTCAACTGGTTCTGTACTTTATCAGATTCGTGGAAGAGTTGAAGCCTAAGATATTCGTAATGGAGAATGTACCTGGCATAGCCGAGGACGGATTAAGAGAGGCATTAATAGAGGAGTTCGAGAGAGCTGGTTATAGAGAAGTATACTTTAATAAACTCCGGGCAGAGGATTATGGCACACCCTCGCACAGGCTGAGAGTATTCATTTCTAATGTAAGGTTAAAACCTAGAAAGACACGTCCTAGGACTGTTAAAGAGGCATTAGAAGATCTTCCAGAGCCAGGTGCAGGATCGCCTCCAAACCATGATCCCACACCATTGTCTGGTAGAAAACTCAAGAGAATATCTAGGCTTAGGTGGGGACAAGCTTTAATAAAATACAGAGGTGCTAAAAGGCTTCTTCCAAATCTTATAAGGCCGCATCCCTACCGTATAGCGCCGACAGTTTTGGGTTCTTCCCGCTTTATTCATCCCTTTGAGGATCGTCTTCTTACGGTAAGAGAGCAAGCAAGGCTTATGGGGTTCCCCGATTATCATGTCTTTCTAGGCGGAAGAGATGAACAATATAATCAGATTGGAGAGGCTGTACCAGTTCCTTTAGCAAGAGCTATTGCTAGGTTTATTTATGATCTTTTAACAACTTGAAAACTGGTGTATAACGTGGGCAAGGAGCGCGTATTAGTGTTAATAAATAACGTGTCCAGTGTTCAGCGATTAGTTGACACAGCTAAGCTGGTGTACGGGTTAGGGTATAGCACGCTCATAGCAACCAGGATCTATGGTGCAGCAGCTCAGAGTGGCATACCTGAAGTGATGAAATTAGCTTATAAGCAGGGTAAAAACTTCCTAGTGATGGCATCTATATCTGAGATTCCAGAGATATTCCCTGAGCACACGTTATACGCGGTATCGCCTAGGGCTTCTCTAACACTAGTGGATCTAACAAGCAGGATTCAGGGAGGGGAGAGAGTAATAATAGCAGTTAATGGTATAGAGCAAGATTTCACCTCGGAGGAATTAAGGAATGCTAAAACAGTATGGATAAAAGGGTTAAGCCAGAGAATAGGTCCGATACCCGAGTTATCTATAATATTATACAGTCTCCACATGCTTATGAGTGATGAGAAAAACAAATAACCAAGTATATGAAATCTGAGAGTGGAGAGGGCCCGTCGTCTAGCCTGGTTAGGACGCCGCCCTGACGCGGCGGAGGTCCGGGGTTCAAATCCCCGCGGGCCCACTAATCCTCTTTGTATACTCTTTGTTCATGGACATTTTTGGATGAAGAATCAAAATACTGTCTGAGGGGAAAGAAGATGAAGAGGCCCCGCATCACTGATTCATTTGATTTACTGCTTCTTTGCTACTCTCTAGTTTCTTCAAATGTTCAATACTTTGCCTTAGTTTTTCCCTATTGTGTATATCTATAAGTAAGGCCTTAGTATCATCAATAAGTCTCCTAGCAACGTCTGTCTTATGCCTTACACTGGGCATGAGCGCCTCAGGATAGTCAAGGCCTCTCAGTTGCATGTACAATGCTTCCATGATTTTCAATATAGCAAATGCCCTCTCATAATCTCCGCTTCTTATAAGTTCGAGTATGTATCTCCGCAACTCTCCTATAACATCTCCTAATCCCTGGAGAATTGGTACATGATGTACTCTAAACTCTTTTTTGAAATCTGGTAGTGTACTCTTTGTTAAGATGTTATAAAGGGTGTATGCCTCTACAAACTCTGATAATGCATTATATACTAACCCGCTATACAGGATATCTGGGTAATTTTCAAGTTTTCCTACCAGTTGTTTTGACAAGTCTTTCGCTCTTTGGATATGTTTTTTGCATTTTTCCATATCGTTGGCTAAAAGACTTGTTATAGCCCAACCACTTTCTCTAATAATTTCTCTTGTTATTCTTATGGCCTCTTCGCGTACATTATCTCTCATGTCTAGTTCTTCTCTTATGCCTGCAAAAAGGTTTTGAAGAACTTGTGCTATTTCCTCTATATCTATGTTCACCGATATCATCCATGATAGATATTAAGCGGAGTTAGAATTATTAAATCCTAGATAGTAAAATGAGTAATAGAATAGATG
>CAZCAU010000022.1:0-22923 GCA_964496855.1 uncultured Desulfurococcales archaeon | reverse complement strand
AATTATATCCGAGTCCTTCATACCAGCTATATGCTGGGGGGCTCCGGATATGCCTATCGCTATGTAGAGCTTTGGCCTAACAATGTTCCCGCTGAACCCTACCTGGTGATCCCTTGAAATCCAATCTGCATCGACTAGCGGCCTGCTGGCTCCGACCACGCCGCCCAAGAGGTTGGCCAGATCCTCAAGCATTTTAAGGTCTTCTGGATTCCCCAGACCTCTACCTCCAGCAACGATTATTTCAGCATCTGAGATGTTAACGGCTTTTCTGGTAACCTTCTCTATAACCTTAATTCCGGTGTCCTCAATGATCTCGTTCTCTCTCTTTACTACATCTCCTTTCCTGCTTGGATCTCTTTCTCTGGCTTTGAACGCCCCATAGCTAACTGTGAGTATTACTGGCGTCGTGTTTGGCTTCAGGTACACAACAATATTGCCCGCGTAAGCTGGCCTTACTAGGGTTAGTTCTCCTTTCTCGCTTAACTGGATGTCAATACAGTCTGAGGCAAGCCCGGCGTTTAGTGCGGCAGCTATCCTGGGAGCTAATGATTTTCCTTGTTGTGTTGCACCCATCAGCACTATTTCTGGTTTCTCCTCTCTCAGCAAATTCGCTATGTTGTGTTTATACAAGACTGGGTTGAACTCTTTAAGTGCTGGGTGATCGAACAAGAACACTTTATCCGCGCCATAGTAGATGAGTTCTTTTGCCTCATCTCCTATCTGATGCCCTAGTATAACACTGGAGAGCTCAACCCCCTTCTTGTCTGCTATCTCTCTCCCCTTACTCAATAGCTCGAATGTTATTGGGTGAATTCTTCCATCACGGTACTCAGCTACTACTGTTACACCCTTATGCTCACTCATTCTTGATCACCCCAGAACCCCCTCTTTTTCTAGAGCTTCTATAAGCTTGTCAACAGCATCCTCTCCCTCAAAGATCTGGCCCTTCCTCTTCTTCATTGGGGGAGGCGAGATTCTTATAGCCTGGTTTAGCGGACTTGGAGGTACGGGCTTGCCCACATCAGCAAGGTCTTCAATGTTCCAGACTTCTATCTGCGCTTTTCTTGCCTTTAATTTGTCCTTAAGTGTCGGTAGCCTGGGTTTGTTCAAGTCTTTCGTAACAGTAATGAGTCCTGGAAGCTTCAGCTCCATCAAGTAAGGAGTCCCGAGCTCCGACACTACCAATAACTTCTCTTTCGATACCTCCCTTATCTCAGAGACACAGGCTATGTGTGGGATGCCAAGGATCTCGGCAACTCCGGGTCCAACCTGCTCGGAGCCTCCGTCTGCCGTCTTTTCCCCGCAGATTATTAGGTGGAAGTTCTCTAACTTCTTTATCGCGCGTGCTAGGATATAGGATGTTGTCAGCGTGTCGGAGCCTGGGAATCTCTTTTCCTTCTCAGGTATCAGAATTACCCTGTCTGCCCCCCTAGCTATCGCATCTCTTAGAGCGGATTCTGCACCACGAGGAGCCAAGCTTATCACTGTTACCTTCCCGCCTAGTTTCTCCTTTATCTGGGCCGCAGCCTCGATGGCGTGTAAGTCGAACGGGTTTATCTCCAAGGGGGCCGAAGAAACGTCTATAGCGCCCTTCTCGAAATCAAACTGCACTTTCTCCATTTCCGGAACAGGCTTGACAAGAACTATAGCATGAAATTTCTCATTCACTATCTCTTAATCCCCCAGGAAACTCTTAAGGGGTTTGAGAAAAAAAGAGTTTTAGGATTAGATTCGCCCTATGATCTGTCTTGCAATAACTAGTCTCTGGATCTCTGATGTTCCCTCTCCTATAGTCATTAACTTGGCATCCCTATGGTATCTCTCGACCGGGTACTCTCGTGTGTACCCTATGCCTCCTAGTATCTGGATTGCTTTATCGGTTATGTCGAGAGTTGCCTCAGACGCGAACAGCTTAGCCATCGCCGCTTCTTTTGTTACTCTTTGTCCTTGGTCCGCAAGCCAGGCGGCGTGGTAGGTTAAGTTCTCCATCGCCTGTATTTTTGTTGCCATATCTGCTATCATGAACTGTATTGCCTGAAACTTTATAATAGGCTGGCCAAACTGCACTCTCTCCTTCGCGTAGGCTATTGCAGTCTCAAGTGCTGCCTTGGAGATCCCGGTGCACACTGCCGCAACCGCTATTCTACCTATGTCCAGCACTTTCATCGCTATTTTGAAGCCCTCTCCTTCATTCCCCAGGAGGTTCTCTTTGGGAACCTCCACGTTGTCTAGGAAGATCTGTGTTGTAGGTGATGCTCTCATACCCATCTTATCCTCGACTTTTCCCATCCTCAGGCCTGGCGTGCCCCGCTCAACAATGAAGGCGCTGATTCCCTTCGCGCCTTTTGTGGGGTCTGTTTTAGCGAATACAATGATCACGTCCGCTATCTTGCCGTTCGTGATAAAGTGCTTTTCCCCGTTAAGTACGTAGGTGTCCCCTTTTCGTTCTGCCCTTGTTTTTAATGCTGCAGCGTCTGAGCCTGCTGTTGGTTCTGAGAGAGCGAAGGCTGCTATCCAGTCCTTGCTGAGTCGTGGCAGGTACTTTTGCTTCTGTTCCTCGTTCCCTGCAATTAAAATACAATCGGTAGCCAGGGTGTTTGCATCATAGGAGGCAGCTGTTGAGGCGCATCCCTTAGCTAACTCCTCTAATGCAACCACGTAGCTGCGTACGTCTAGCCCCTGTCCTCCATACTTTTCGGGTATACGCAGTCCCAGTAGACCGAGCTCTCCCAGTCTCTTCAGGTTTTTCTCAACTATAGTGTAGTCTGCGCTTTTATCGGCTTCTGTAGCTTTTTCTTTGAACTCCTCTGCTGCTCCCCTAGCTATCTTTCTAACGTCTTCGTGTACTTCAGTGAAGTATGGGTAATAGGACATTTCTCATTTCACCTCCATTTATTGAACAATTTTCTTTTCTTTCAAACGTCTTATCTCCTCGTCACTGTAGTCTAGTAGTTCCTTCAGTATCCTATCCGTGTCTTGTCCCATTGCTGGGCCCCCTCTCCATACTCTTCCAGGGGTCTTAGAGAACTTTGGCACCACACCAAAGTACTTTAGCTTCTCCTGTATTGTCCCGTCAATGGCTTCAACGAAAAGTTCTCTGCTAAGCCAGTGCTTATCATTTGCAGCATCCTTCGGTGTCATGAGGCGGGAGCATGGGACTTGATACTTGTTGAAGAGTCTTTCAACCTCCTCGACTGTGTGGTTCCTTATCCACTCTGTATAGATTTTGTGTAGTTCCCTGCCCTTCGGGGACGCGACTGCCTCGGCAGTCGCTCCACACTCCTCATATGGGTAGTCTTCAGGGTTTATTCCTGTGGCCTCCGCTAGTGCCTGCAGGAACCTTCCGTACACTGCTGCCCCATAGGCTCCAAGTGCGACCCACCCGTCTTTCGCTTGGTATAGTCCATATGGCTGGGCAACGGGGGTCTCGTTTCCTTCCCTCTCCGCTATTATGCCCGCATTAAGGTAGGCAGTATAGTAGGACTCTAGTATCCTAGCCACAGCCTCGTACTGTGCAACATCTATAACTTGTCCTTCTCCAGTTTTCTGTGCATGGATATATCCAGCTAGTGCTCCAATGGTCCCCATTAGTGCCGTGACATAGTCGCATGCCCATTTAGCCAGTCTAATGGGGGGCCCGTCCTTGAATCCTATCAGGTTAGGCCATCCTGAGTAGGCTTGTCCTATCAGGTCGTAGGCTGCTCTGCTGCATTTTTCAGGGTCACCGCCGAACTCGGGGTGCCCGTAGCCACTTACATGGACAATGACAAGCTTGGGGTTCACTTCTAGGCACATCTCATCAGTTATCCCATACCTTTCCTTCAACCACACAAGATTCTCGACCCAGATGTCTGCCTGTTTTATCAGGCCTAAGAACACCTCTTTTGCTTCTGGTACCTTGTGGATCCTCAAGTCTAGGCATAGGGAAAGCCTGTTTCTAGCATCATTTGTGAAGGGGGCGGACACTTTCTTTCCGTTGCGAGTTATGTAGGGGGCCAGCGCTCTGTATGGGTCCCCGACGCCAGGTCTTTCGACGTGTATGACTTCAGCTCCCAAATCCGCTAGCATTGTTCCTACGAATGGCCCTGCAACAATGCTGCCTGTAGACAATACTCTGATTCCCTTCAACGGACCGTATTCTGGGATTAATAATGGAGCTGGTTTCTTCTTCATGTTTTTAACTCTTTCAGGGATATCCAAGTAGGGCACCCATCAAGTAGTTTGTCATATAGTAGTTTTCTCTTTTTAGTATTTAAAAATTATTCTTTTTGAGTACGATTAATAAAAATTTTATAATAAATTACCTAGTTATTAGCGTTACAAGACGAGTATAAATTTCTTGGAGTATTACACGCTTATCCTCGTGAAATAGCAATAAGATGGTCGTGAACCCTCAATAAAAGACTATAATGCGTTTTAACGAGAGTTGTATAAAAATAGGATCAAAAGATAAATTATAAATATGAGTAAAGAAGTAAAAATGCATAAAAGCCCTATCCTACAGGGCATTAATAAATCGACTTATTGTCTGAAGAGGTGCCTATAGGTGAGCGAGTCCTCGAAGTTTGATGCAATAGTTGTCGGGGCAGGACCTGCTGGGTGTTCCGCTGCCTACTGTCTCGCCAAGAAAGGCTTTGAGGTACTATTGGTTGAGCGGGGGAAAGTACCTGGATCCAAGAATGTTTATGGAGGGAGAGTTTACGCGGAGCCTCTGAGGAAGATTTTCCCGAACTTCGATAAGGAAGCCCCTATTGAGAGGTGGGTTGTAGGGGAAAGATTATCTCTCGTGCAGGGAGATGAGGCTGTAACTGTTGACTACAGGTACAGGGAGCCCGTGAGCTTTACGGCCTACTTGTCAAAGCTCTGTGAATGGATGGCGGGTAAAGCCGAGGAGGCTGGAGCAACGATCGTTACCGAGATCAGGGTTGACGAGCTTCTAATGAGGAATGGTAGAGTGGCTGGGATAAGGGCTGGCGACGATATCATTGAGGCTGATGTTGTAGTTGATGCTGAGGGCGTGAACAGACTGCTACTCGAGAGAGCTGGTCTGGTGGAAAAGCTTAGGCCCAGCACGCTGGCTCTGGGGGTTAAGGAGGTCATCAAAGTTCCTGCCAATAAGCTGGAGGAACGGCTAGGCCTGGGTAGCGGGGAGGGGCTGGCGTGGCTTGCAACAGGGGACATTACCAGTGGCATTCCTGGGGGCGCGTTCTTGTACACAAACAAGGATAGCGTTAGCCTCGGGATGATCCTGTTCCTCGACAAAGCTATGGAGAAAATGCAGGAGCAAGTCTACATATTCGTGGAGAGGCTCAGGTTACACAAGTTGTTCAGGAGCCTGGTGGGAGACGGGGCTCTGGCGGAGTACTCTGCTCACCTAACCCCCCACGACCCGTTTGCCCTGATGCCCCGGAAGCTATACCATGATGGTCTCGTGATAGTGGGTGATGCAGCCGGGTTCCTAGTGGACATGGCTTACACTGTGAGAGGCGTTGACCTAGCAGCATACAGTGGATACTTGGCAGCTGAAGCTATTGAGCAAGCGCATTCTCAGGGCTCGATGAGAGCGGAGAACCTAGCAGTCTACGAGCGATTGATCAAGGAGAGCTTCGTGTACAAGGAACTCGTGAAGTTCAAGGAAGTCAGAGAGCTGCTGAGGAGCCCCAAGATACTAGAGGAGTATCCGAGGCTTGCTCTCAGCATTCTTGGGGGCATGTACAGGTTTGGCTTCGAGCCCCCCAAGCTTGTCGACTTGGTGAAGAAAGAGTGCGGGGGGACACTCGGGATGCTTAGGTTACTACTTGAGTTGTATGGGGTGGTGAAGAAGTTATGAGTACAGAACAGGGTATTAGGAGCCAAGACGACGTTCTTCAGAACAACGTATGGGACGTCAGTGACGAGCCTCACATAAAGATTGATTCGGAAAAATGCAAGAAGTGTGATAGAAAACCTTGCCTCTACTTATGCCCTGCAGGATGCTATACGCTTATGGAAGACAAGGTGGTGTTTAGCTACGAGGGCTGCTTAGAGTGCGGAACGTGTAGAGTGGTATGCCCGCTGGAAGCCATAGAGTGGGATTACCCTGTAGGTGGCATGGGTATACGCTACAGATACGGGTAGTATACGGTAACAAAAAGATATCGTTGCCAGGCATCGCGAATATGATCAATCAAACTCTTCCTTTCCATAACCTACAGATGCGCCAATACGTCAAAAGCCCCTAACTTAAAAGAAACCAGCTTATCAATCCTAGCACACTTGTTGCTTGCTTGCACTGACGGCGTGATGTGACCAGTATTGTTTTATGCTTCTTGTGAAGAGCTAGAGGCTAAGAGCATGGTTAAAAAGCTATGATAAAACGAATCGGGGGTTTCTCATTTTCACCTGCACAAGATGCGTGGCACATAATACGCAGGGATCATAGGCTCTTATTATTGACTCTACAGTCCTCTCGAACTCTGCTCCTCTGAACCCCTGCTCGCCAACATATAACTGATCGGTAGGGCTAACATCCTCTTCCATGGCTCGCAGGTTGTGTACTGTTGGCGTTACTATGTTCGCGTACTCGACAATACCGTTTACATTTACATTAAGCCTGTAATGGTGTATAAGCGGTCCTCTAGGAGCCTTTACAGCTGCTACGCTCTCTCCTTCTCTCGGCCCAACCCTGACTCTTAGTTTAGTGTCGACTTTCTTGAGTCCCTCGAGAAGCCCTGGTGTCGCCTCGAAGCCGTATACTGTTTTTACGAGCCTGGCTATAGTGTAGAGTAGAGGGTTCTCCTTGTGCTTATTTTCCAGTTGCTTGAAGAGACTGTAGAGCTCCTTTGATTTCTCATATCCTGGGATTCCTGCACAGTATAGCCTTGGTAGGGGCCTACCTTCCATGTATGCCATAGCATATTTTTATAGCTAGAGTATTATTGTTAGAAAACCTAGATAATTCCTTGACATAAAGCGGGGTAGAGCTATGTTTAGGTTGTAGAGCATGAAATAGTTCTTGTTCTCGGGGTTTCCACGCCTAGGTTAAGTGTTATTTCTGCGATATCGGCGCTGTAGTCGGCTATTCTTTTTAGGCTCTCGGTTATTGTCCTGATCGCTACTCCTCCTCTTAATTGCATGTCATGGTTTGCGAGTAAGGCCTCTATAATAGTGTTTTCATGATGTCTGATTTTTTCCACATTGTCTATAACTTTGTGTGCTTCTCGGGTGTTGCATTTTAATAGTGTGTTGACAGACTTGGCTAGTAGGCTTAGTACTTCTTCGCCCAGCTTTTTCACGTTTTCTAGTATGTCTTGGCTTGTTATCTTATCTATCTGCATGATAGAGCTCGCAATTCTCTGCGCGTGGTCGCCTATGCGTTCAAGGGCTTTTGCAACTATCCTGTATCCGAGGCATGCACGTAGATCATCCAAGCCTATGTCTGTTGGTAGTAGTAGGCCTAATGTTACACTTTTTAATTGTCTTACGATGAATAGGTAGAACTTGTCGATTATCTCGTCTCTCATTACAATGTCTCTTAAAAGTCTCTTGTCCGGATTGTCTAGGCAGCTTAATGAGTCTTTGAGCATACTTATGCTTGTATTAGTCATTCTCCTAATTGCTGTCTTGACTGGTAGCTCTGAAGCTTTTGCCAGGCATTGAATTATCATCTCATCGGCTGTCTCTTCTACTATCTCTACCCCTATAGTCTTGCTACTTATCAAGCTCTTCAACGCCTCGCGTTGCCGCTGTGTCTCTCCGATAAACAGTACTCTTATCACGTCGTAGCCTGCTAGGTATCTGGAGATAAACTCGCGGATAGCCACATTACTGCTAGTATCTTCTGAGACTGTCATGGTTGTCTCATGTATTCGTGTATCTTTTTCAACCGGCGTTATACGTAGGGATCCATCGGGTAGAATATTCATGACGACGTAGTCTCCGTTTTTTAACTGATTATTTTTTGCCCATTCTTTTGGCAATGATACTATGAGAGTTGAGCCTCCGGTAACCTGTATTTTTCTGAGAATACTTGATACCACGATGCAGCCCTCTATAATCTATATATGATAATCTAGTATTTATATATATTTATAGAGATTGCTAGTCTAAATAGATTAACTCTATATACTGTTAACCTCATCCCACTAGAAATAGTGATAACATGAAAGTGAAAGCTATTCTCTTAATAATCATAATAGTAGCAGGTATACTTGGCCTAATAGCTGGCCAGATGCTTAGAGACAAGGGATACGAGATAGTAATAAGCGGCTCGACTAGTGTATTACCATTAATGCAGTTATGGTCTCAAGAGTTTACTAAGACTCACACTGATTACAGGATTGATGTGAGCGGCGGCGGTAGTGGTAAGGGTATTCGTGATGTTGCAGCTGGAATTGTTGATATAGGCATGCATAGCAGACCATACATGCCGGGCAAGGATCCTGACTTCAATAGGTTGACTTTTTCTGTTGCAAATGATGGAGTACTAGTTTGTGTAAACAGGGAGAGTAGAATAGTTGGTGTTACAAGGGAATTCCTGCAAGCAGTATGGGGTTATGGCGAGCCTTTGCCTGAGTATCCCGTTAAGACGCATATACTTATAAAAGAGAATGATGGATTGAAACTAGTCGAGGTAACAGTATCAGTTGCAGATAAGACTACTCACAAGGTACTGATAGCAGGCGAGAACTTCAAGTATTATCTGCAGCCCTACACACGTGCAGAAGCTAGTGGCACAGCAGAGACTTTTGCATCATTCCTAGTGGGAGGAGAGGGTAAACAATCTGGTCTTAGAGGCAAGACTGCTAGCGGGAACCAGGGAATGGCCTATGCTGTGTCAACAGATCCGGATGGCATAGCATACATAGCTAAAGCGTTCTTCAACCCCGATAAGATGAGATGCCTACTAATAATAGTAGTAGAGGACAACAAGTGGAGTGTATGGAATAATTACCAGTATGATGAAAACAACGTACCTACAGACCACGCCATAGCTCTTGGAGCAGCAGGCCACGCAATAATCAAAACCCCTGGGGCAGTGCCTGGTGGGTATCCTATTTCCCGAGAACTCTACGTGTCAGTAAACCTGGACAAGTACGGCGGCAAGCTACCGGGATACCTAGCAGAATTTCTAAAATGGTGTTTCACTGAAGGCCAGGATCTTGTAGAAAAAGTGCATTATGTGAGGCTACTCGAGGAGCAACAAGAGGAGAACCTAGACAAGCTACTTGCTGGCTCCAGCTAGTCCTCTCTTCTCGAAACACCATTTTTACCCTCATAGGGGGAGAATTATTGATCACTGATAAACTGTTTAGGATAGTGAGTGTTTCCGCGGCACTCTCCATAATACTTGTCGTAGCCCTGCTTGCAGGTAATCTCGCTTATGAGTCATATCCTGCTCTCCGCTACTTGGGTCTACATGTGCTAGTAGATTCATGGGATCCAGCTAGGTCATCTTACGGCCTAGCCTCGCCGCTTATTACAAGCTTTATGCTAGTGGCTATCACGCTAACGCTCTCATTACCTGTGGCTATATTGTTCTCTTTATACGTAGTATTCTACATGAAATCATCTAGAACCCGCGGTTATACAAGGATAATGATAGAAGTCTTGGCCGGCATACCCTCAGTAGTGTATGGTGCTTGGGGATTATACTCTCTCATACCATTAATAAACAATTATATAGGGCCCGTGATAGGCTCCACTCTGGGAGAACACGTATCATTTTTCGAATTCAAGCCATCATACACTGGGAGCCTAGCAGCAGCATCAATAGTGCTGACCATAATGGTTATACCAGTAATGGTTTTCACGTTTACAGAGGTATTCTCAAACATACCGAGATCAGAGTATGAAGCATGCCTTGCAACTGGTGCTACGCGCTGGCAGGCAATAAAGACCTATGTGCTACCAGCTAGTCTCCGGGGAATAGTTGCTGGGATACTACTAGCATTTGGGAGAGCTATTGGTGAGACGATGGCTGTGACCATGGTAGCCGGGGCATCAGTGCCACCAGTAGTGCCCTCTACAATATTTTCTCCAGCAACACCAGTGACTACATTGATACTAGTATCAATAGGTAGTCTCACACCAGGATACCTGGAGTGGCATGTACTCTTCGCAGCAGCACTACTACTCTTCATATTATCACAGGTATTCATTGCTGCTGGGAAACTCGTGGCCCGTTTGAACCATAAAGTATTGAAGCCATACACGATACTCTACACGCCAACAGGTAGATTAGCAGCACTAGAGGAGAAGCTTGTCCTGGGATTAATGACGGCAGTACTAGTCTTCTTAGCAATCATACTAGCATGGATTATAGGAGACATTATGCTGAAAGGCTTGAGAGCCATAGCAGATATCGGCTTAGCTAGGGTACTCGGCAACACTCTACAATTCGGGCTCATGGATGGAGAGACAGGGTTTACTGGCGGCTTGCTTAACGATATAATAGGCTCTATAGCTATAAGCTTCTTTGCAGTAGTCTTATCAGCACCAGTAGCACTATTTGCAGCTATCTACCTGGTATTCTACTGTAAGAATAAGAAGATTATAAGCATAGTAGAGGGAATAAGCGATAACCTAACCTCAGTACCAAGCATAATGATAGGCATGTTCGGCCTAGCATTTTTCGTAATATATATGAGAAGAGTTACTGGAGGAATATCCCTGTTATCAGGCTCACTTGCTTTATCAGTCATGATACTACCCTACATTATGAGAATAATCGAGGAAGCGTTGAGAACCGTGCCTCAAGAGGTAATAGAAGCTGTCTACGCTCTAGGAGGTACTCGCCTCCACGCCGCCCTAGTAAGCCTGCGCCAGGCTATGCCAGCAGTAATATCAGCACTACTACTAGGCTTCCTAAGAGCATTTAGTGAATCAGCTCCTGTACTATTAACTGCGGGAGGTATGAGTACATCTCTACCATCAAGACTCCAGGACCCCGTAGGCAACCTAGCAGTTAGGGTCTACGCGCTAGGATTTGAGATGAACATATACGTGAACGCTATAAAATACATGTATGCGGCCTCGGCAATACTGATACTCATAATTCTGACACTAACACTAGCACTAAGAATCTTGTCAGGATTCTCGGGGAAATACACGGTATGAGGAAAAACAATCCCTATAACTCTACATATAACTATATACTGGTATATAGTTGTAATGATCAGCTATAGAATATTGTGGTAAAGTATATCTAGTACATATTGGTCATCCACTAGACGAGAATAATGTCGCTGGTAGAAAGCCGTTCTAAAACAGGCATGTTCCAGGAAAACACGTATACGGGCTATACGCTAGTATACCTTAAGCCAAAGATTGTTGTCAGGAATCTAAACGTCTACTATGGTGAAAACCATGTACTCAGAAATATTAATATCACTATACCTGAGCGAGCAATTACAGCAATCATGGGGCCATCGGGCTGCGGAAAAACCACGCTGCTCCGCACAATGAATAGGATGATAGAACTTGTTGAAGGTGCTAGAGTATTAGGAGAGGTAGTGATAGATGATATCAACATCTACAGCTCCAAGATCAGGGTTACAGAGCTTAGAAGAAAAGTAGGAATGGTGTTCCAGAAGCCTAACCCGCTACCCATGTCTATATACGATAATGTCGCTTATGGTCTTAGAATACACGGCTTGAGAGACGAGAAGAAGATAGATGCTATAGTCAAGAAATGCCTTAGAAGTGTAGGACTCTGGGAAGAGGTCAAGGATAGGTTGCATGAGCCTGCGGTAAGGCTCTCTGGTGGCCAGCAGCAGCGATTATGTATTGCAAGAGCTTTGGCGACAGAGCCGGAAATACTGCTCTTAGATGAGCCTACATCATCATTAGACCCTGTCTCAGCAGATAAGATTGAGAAACTACTCTTGGAACTAAAGAAGAAATATACTATAGTCATGGTTACACATAATGTACATCAGGCAATGAGACTAGCCGATTATGTAGTCTTCCTATACCTGGGAAAAGTAGTAGAAGAAGGCCCGGCAGACCAGGTATTCACGTATCCTAGGAATAGGCTAACAAGAAACTTTATCAACGGCGTAATAAGCTAATTCTCTCCTCCTTGTTTTAACACCTGTTTTCCCGCTGTTCCTCGCCTGATGCTACTGGTCCTATGCCAAGTTTCCTAGCTAATGCTATGAAGAGTGCACCGTATAGTGCTATCTTGTTCATGGTTGTTTCAAAAGCATCTATGAGAAATGCTGGCTGACCCTTATTCTCAAGGCTTCGCCGAGCGAGCCCTAGTCAAAAGTGCCGAGAAAGATGCTACAAGCTGGGACCAGCAGAGCAGTTATAATTAAAGCTGGCGTTCCGAGCGGTATTGTAACGCTCAGTGATGTTGCTAAAGCCGTGGTCTTAGAGCTCGAGAGGGGCTATCAAGACGTAGCTGAGGCTCTGCACATGAAGGTATAGCTCCGGGTGTCACGCAGCGTGATCTCTGCTCCGGAGAGGGCACCGCTCATAGAGGCTATCATCAACATGGCTCTATGGAACATTGAGGCCTATCAATAGTTGATAGTATTGGAAGACCGGTCAAGATGCTCGAGGAGCTCGACGTAATGGCTGAGGTCTCGAGGACAACGCTCCCCATAAATGGCCTGGCAAGTCATGACCATTGCCATCTAGGCCGTGAAGCCTGAGGAAAGCGCGAGAGCTGAGAGGTAATACTGTTGAGAAGCAGGGGACGAGATGACTTCGCCGACTTCTCTTCTTCTCACACGCGAGGTAATACCCTCCGAGGAACGCGTTGAGGAACCGATAATACTGCATAACGACTCCTTAAATAGTATCACGAGCCACAGGGATACGTAACGGTGTTTAGCCCTGAAGACCGCAACTAAGGTAACGTTTAGAGAGCTCCTCAAAAAGCCGGAGCACGTTGAGGTAGACATAGCTCAGATCATATCGGACTACATTGGCGAGAGGACCTGGCTCGTTAAGGAAAACGCTAACAAGAACAAGACCTTTACTGGCTTGTTCGGCTACGTCGCCGAGGAGTCTCTGAGAAGTTACGTGCTATCAAGGCTTCCCGGAGAGCAAGTTAAAGCTCACGTTGAAGGATGGGTCCACATCCACGATCTCCCTTACTCGCTCTTCATAGGCTACTGTGCTGGTTGGAGCATAGCTAAGCTACTCAGAATTGGACTGATGACCCCAACGATTAGCGCTAGGCCTGCTAAGCACCTTGATAGTGCTGTGGACCACGTAGCCAATTTCCTCATGAGCGCTCAGCACGAGTGGGCCGGAGCACAGGCCTTCAGCCAGGTAGATCTGTACCTTGCACCATTCGTCCGATACGATGGCTTATCGGGTAAACACGTAGCAATAAAGCAGGCTCTCCAAAGGCTCGTGTACAACCTCAACCTACCCTCAAGGGTTGGTGCTCAGACCCCCTTCACTAACTTCACGCTCCTACTTGACACCGTGGAGAGGATCCTCGAGGAAGATGAGGGCTATGTAGGAGGAAAACCCGTAGGCCCTCTAGGTCAGTACCTTGATGAAGCCTTACAGGTGTTCGAAGCGCTGTGCAACGTATTAATGGAGGGTGATGCTGGTGGGAGACCCTTCACTTTTCCGATACCTACGATAATGGTTACAGACAGCTTCGACTGGACTGGCAGACGCTGGGGTGAGGTTTCAGAGAAGATCTTCAAGCTAGCCGCTAAGAGGGGAAGCTTCTACTGGCTCAACGCTAGGAGCGGCATCATAGATCCAGCCGCGACCTTCGCTATGTGCTGCAGGCTAACCGTGAACAAGACTAGGGTGCTGAGCATAGCTAGGGAGGCCTTCAAGACGGGAAGCAGCTTCAGATTAGGCGAGCTAAGCAAGGCGCTAGAGGAGCAGCACGAAGAGCTAGAGAAGATGCGTGGAAGGCATCTCGGCGGAGTATGGGCTATACCCGACGAGACTGGCTCAATAGCCGTAGTGACGCTCAACCTGCCCAGACTCGGCTTCCTAGCGAAGGGCGAGTGGGATAAGCTCGAGGAAATGCTCGACTACTACCTAGAGCTAGCTAGAGAGCACCTCATGCTGAAGAGGAGGATCCTGGAGAGCATCCTAGCTCAGAGCCTCTATGACCTGCCCATAACCAGGAGGTACCTTGGAACCTACATGTACCACTACAACACGATAGGCGTGATAGGGCTCCCAGAGTTCGCTGCTAACATGATCAGAAACCCCATGGTATGGAGGGAGCCTAGTAAGAGCTCGCTAAGGGACGCCATAAACGCTGCTAAGAAGGTCTTGCAGATGATACACGAGAGGATAAAGGAGTTCGAGGAGCGGGATGAAGTCATCTACAACGTTGAGGAGGTGCCAGGCGAGGGAGCTAGCTACAGGCTAGCCAGGGCTGATCACAAGATGTTTGCTGAGTACGTTGAGAAAGGCGAGTTCGCGCTACCTATGAGCATTCTAGGCGGTGGGAGCATACCGTTCTACAGCAACAGCATTGTACCCTACTACGCCGAGGTGCCGCTCTGGATCCGCGTAGAGCTCGAAGCCGAGGTTCAGCCTCTCTTCACTGGCGGGGTCATGATGCACATATTCCTACACCAGCAGCCCGATCCAAGGGCTCTTAGGAGGCTCGTTGAGAAGATAACGTCTACTAGAGTGGTATACTTCAGCATAACGCCTACGATAAGCGTGTGCAGGAGCTGCCACCGCAACACCGTTGGCGTGCACAAGAAGTGCCCGTACTGTGGCTCAGAGAGCGTTGAGTGGTGGTCTAGGATCGTAGGCTACTATAGGCCAGTGCACAGCTGGAACATCGGTAGGAGAGCAGAGTTCATGAGCAGGGTTATGTATAATGCTACTGGTGAGCCCGTACCGGTAGGCGATCTATTATCATGAAGCTACGGATCTCGGCTCTAAACCTTCTTTCACTCGTAGACATAGCTGACCATGTATCCATCGTCATCTGGCTTCCAGGTTGTACCTATCGGTGCCCTTGGTGCCAGAACGCGCCCATAGTTAGGGGAGAGCATGTCAAGGAAGTGGATAACAGCGAATTGGAGGATCTTTTCCGCGATGCTTCAGTCCTAGTTGACTACGTCCACGTTACCGGCGGCGAGCCAACGGTTCACCCCGGTGAGCTTAGGATCATACTGGAGCTCGCTAGGAGACACGGTTTGAAGGGAAGCATCGCTACGAATGCTTCCCGCCCCGAGATGGTACTGGACCTCGTGGAAAAGGGGTTACTACAACACGTAGCAATTGATGTAAAAGCTCCGCCATGCGATGCCGGGCTCTACGGTAGGGTCATAGGGTTGCCCCAGAAAGGAGCTGAAGCAGCGACTAAGGTTGTGAGGCTTATCAAGGCCTTGCTATGCAGTGACAAGGTGGAGCTCGTTGAAGCACGGACAACTGTTGTTCCAGGGCTTGTCGAAGGCAGGGAAGTTGAAGCTATTGCTGAGAACCTCTCCATGATGCCATGCAGGAGCAGTGAACACGATAAGCTCGTCTACGTTGTACAGGAGTTCAACATGTACGGAGAGTTCTTAGACCCCAACTTCAAGGTTAGAAGTAAAGATGTTGAGAGAGTTAATGAAGAGGCTTGGGAGGCGGCGAGAAAAGCTGCAAAGAGGGGATTAAGAGTGATTCTCCGAGGCAGCATCAGAGGAGTGGCTGAGGTTAAGCCATAAATACCCTTCTTCTCCCTTAGGGCTTCATGAGTAATCATGCTATACCTAGCATCTTAATAATGACTAGCAGGCTAGCGGGGGAGCTTCTACCTTGTTTCTACTTTTTCTACACGACCTCTTCGAGATTGATGCCCCTAGTAGCATCTTGTACAATGCTCTAACAGCTGTCTCGTCATCTAGACGCGCTGAAAGGGATCCCTTCCACCTGATACATTATCTACAACCCTCAATACCTTCATTACTAGGCCTACGATCTCCCCCGTTGAGAGAGCTGGCTATAACATTATCAAGCGATACCATGATATACCTACTATACACAGCAATAATAGCTACCAGCCTCGCCATCATAATCTTAACAATAAAGAAGACAACAAACTCCCTACAGAACATACTATACAAGAAAGCATCTCCAGGAACCCTGCCATCAATACCCCTGGAGCCTATAATACTTAGAAGACCCAGAATAATTATCAAGTTAGTTCCTACAGGTTTATGGGATTACTTTTAGCCATGGTATTCTCCGGAAGTCTTCGTCGAAAGTAGCTAGAGTATTTATTCTATGATGTCTGCAGGTTAAGACTATTTGTGCATCATTTGGTGCAAGCCTATAGAGTCTAATTATGCTTACTAATTCATCCAGGTCTTGATAGTCTCTTAACACGCTTACTTTGAAGTCTCTCAGAAAACCATTCACCCTGTTTATAGCTTCCTCTGGGAAACCCTGCTTGGCAATTAGTTTTCTAAAAGAGTATTTTCCTCTTACGCCTGACTTCATCCTAGCTATCTTTGCGCCAACCGTGTATAGTAACTCATTATAAACAATCATAGGGATAGCCATACCCTCTGTGAAACCCTCTCTAATAATTCTCTCTGCTATACCAGTGAGTTCTGTCTCGAATAGGAAGTGATAAACAATATTTGTATCAACACAAATCACTGTGCCTGAGCCTCTTCTTCAAGTTCTCTAAACTCCTCGCTAGAGGACTTTCCAAGGACACCCCTGTATCTCTTAATAAGCTCGTCTAAGTCTTCCTCTATGACCACCTTATACTCCCTACCCTCTCTAAGATCTACCTTGTCCAATAGTTTCAGCACACCATTCTCGTATCTTACCCTAACAACTCTAGACAACGCAGACACACCTCTAGTAAATATCTCATGCTAACCCAATATACTTTTAGCCCAGAACCCGATAGTCTCCAGATTATACCAATGGTTTTTACAGTAGCCTATAAGACCTGTGACCTGGGGCTCAAACCCTGGCGGGCTCGTCTTATACGTGTAGTTTCTTTGACGTCTTCTCGAAGTCTCAGTAATTATTCTGTTGAATTTACTAATATGATAAGGATTATAGGATTCCAAGGCCTAGTATAATCTGAGAGGCGTGATGTATGTCTAAAAGTGTGTCAGTAAAGGTTCCCCCATGGCTTTCAGAAGAAGAGGTAAAGAGAATCATAGAGATGCTCTTGGCGAGGCTTGGCGGCCGTATTAGTGTCGACGAGGTTAGAGAAATACTCGGTATAAGGCCGGACGAGCTAACAGAGGATTTAGAGATTTACAGCATAGAGGAGTTGAGGCGGAAGGAGAGGGAAAGACTGCCTTGACCATACTAGATACCAGTATCGTTATCGAGAGGGTTAGAGATAAAAAGCCTATCAGCGAGGATATAACAGCTGTAACTTTTGTCGAGTATCCGCGAATAATCTTCTACAAGTATTTCTATGGAGGAATAATATTCCCAATTAGAGATGATTTCATCCTTGCTCATAAGATACAGCTTGAATTATTAAGAGCTGGGAGACAACAAGCATTTGCAGACCTACTAGTAGCCAGTATAGCTGTCAACCGTAACGAAGAACTAGTTACTCGTGATAGGGATTTCACGTACATACGCCAAGCAGTAGAGAGACTAGGACACCAGATGAAGCTGACACTGATACAATAAGGGATCATACAGTAATTAGATTACATCATTAGTGTCAAGAACAATACTACTGCTTCTCTGCTTCAAGCATAAACTCGTCAAGAAGCTCTTTTGGAACCGCTCCAAGGATTCCACGATACTTGCGGAGAACACGTCTTCTCTCCTCGACATTGATAACCTTTACTAACAACTCCTCACCCTCTCTAAACTCGACACTATCTAGGGGCTTCAATACTCCTTTCTCGTATCTTACTCGTATAACTCTAGACAATGTAGTCGCCTCTACTAAAATATCTCATATAATCCCAATATACTTTTAGCCCAGAACCCGATAGTCTCCAGATTATACCAATGGTTTTTACAGTAGCCTATAAGACCTGCGATCAGGGCTTAAATCTCGGCAGCCCGCCATACATGTAACCAGCGTCTTTGCTCTAAGAGTAGTCTTATGAATGTCTCCCTGTGTCTAGTTTCTTGGAACTAGTTTGTGTATTTCTTGTTTCCCAGGGTTAGAGGAGTGTTAGAAACATTGATACTGGTATGTAAATTGTGTCATTACGTGATCTCAGCGTGTCTTGTGTTAGAATCATCTTGCCTTTCTCTGGGGCCATGTGTGAAGGTTTTCTGCGATACTTTGATTCAATTATAAATCTGTGCTGAGTATTTCCCTTCACGACGCATAAGACAAAATCTGCTTCTGGCGTGTCTTCTCTCGCTGGTCTATACATTAGGACCTTATTGTATTCAACACTTGTTACATGTTCAAAAAGTTGTTGAGCTAAAAGAAGATGAGCTGCAACGACACTTTCAACTAAGCGTCCTTTAAAGCTTGGGTCTTTAATCATTCTCTTTGAGTATTCAAATGGATCGGGAATGTTATTGAGATACGAGTATAGTGCGTGGTATATGAATGGGTCTAGTATGTAATTCTTAGGTTGGCCCTGATAGTTAGGTTTACAGCTACCACTCTTCCCTTCTTCAGGGTATGCGAAGAAGAACGTCCATGTAGTTCGAAGATAGTCCATGTAGTCCCTTAAGCCGAAGCGGGACTTAGGTTTAGCATTTTCGTCGCGCCCGATAATTCCGGGCCGGTTCAGGTCTATAGGTTCTGCAACTCTTTTAGGCTCTAGGAGAAAGGCTAATACTCTCTTCAAATTCTCTGAGTCTAGGCCAGTCTTCTCGGAGTCTTTTATAAGTAGTTCTGCTACATTGCTATAGAACTCCTTACTTATGTATTCATTCTTATAGTATTCATCTATAGCTCTGGGGTAGCCTCCATGAATTAAATAGTCTTCGAATACTGTTTGAAGGAGCTGGAAGTATTCATCGTATATCTTCTGGAGAACCTCTGGAATACTTCCTTGAGCAAGCTCTCTCAGTATCTCGAATCTTACTCTAGGAGCTCTGAGCTTGCGTAACGATAGGAACGAGTCTATCTCCCTCCTAAGTGCTTCAACCACCTCTGCAAATCTTAGTGGAACATGAATTAAGTTTCCCCCAAGATTGAAGAGTTGGGCCAACCTGCCTTGTCTACCTCTTAGCTTACTAGCAGCTTCTGCTAAGTCCATGGAGTGGCTACCAGCGGCAACAATTTTCATACGCCCGGTTTCGACTAAGCCTGTGTCATAGAGGTTCTTCAGTGCTTGGGCCCATCCAGGGTACATAGATGCTTCATCAAGAAAAACATATTTATCACTACTAGTTGACGCGGCTATGGTCTCGAGAATCTCGACTAGTCTTACTCCTGCTAGTCCCTCATAGTCGAGCGAGATATAAAATATTGATTGGGGATCCACGTTCTTTTCCTCGATAAGATGCTTTATAAGGAGTTTAATCAATGTAGACTTACCAACACGTCTAGGCCCTCTTATAGTGATTATACCATACACGCCCGGCTCAGCTATATGGCGTTTCATGTGGTAGTAAAGCCTAGGCTCGCGTCTAAGTATGGAGTTGTAGAAGTCCTGTAACAACGGGTCACGTTTATACCAGTACTGGTCTACCCACCAAGGATTATATTGTTTTAAAAGCCTCCTAAGCTCCCCGGTATTCAACTCTTACTACGCCTCTTTGCGAGAAGAACCAAGTCCTTCTCTATACGACCAACCTCTCGTGCTAGCTGCTCATATTTCTCCTCGAGATCTCTAATACGGGTAACAAGGTCTCCATACTCGGCTTCCCCAATAAATTCTAGAACAAGGCTCTTAACTAGAGCCGGTACTGATAAACCCTGTTCTTCAGCAATTCTCCTCAGCTTCCCGTACTGTTCTTCACTAAGATAAAACTTAACCTGTTTCAGTCTACCCACCATCTAGCGCCCTCCAGTACTCCCATAGTACCTTAACAGTACTAAAATTTAACGCTCCTAGGCTACCAAGGTATCAGTACATGTGATCACCAGAGTACTATATTAGTACCATCATAGTACTATACGATTCATAAATAGTACTATTAAGGTACTATATGGTTCCCCCTGTTTACACTATAGCATAACATGTATTACTAAACATACTAAACTATCTTAAAAAGAGCCTCTTATTAGCAGGAGCCATACTCTTCAATTAGAACACTATCAGCTATAAGCATGATACCAGGATCTGTTTATCTGGCTTGGTGACTGTTATGTTATGAATATGTCTAGGCTGTGGTGTTCTTCTAGGTATTTCTCTAGTCTGGGCATGGTTGTATCGTCTAGCTCTTTCTCTAGTGTAAAATTCAAAAATTTGTTCTTAGATTATTCTAATGCAGGTCTACAAGATATGCATGAGCTCTTGGAGTCCCTTGGGTGCTAAGAATACTCTTTTAGGGATATTTTTCTAATCTAGGCATGATGAGGAGAAGAGCATGGGACATCCAAGAGTCTGCGGCGCAGTATTAGCGGGAGGCAAGGGGGTCAGGTTTAAGCCATACACCGATATTGTTCCAAAACCAATGCTACCAGTAGGTGATGATGAGAAGCCCGTACTAGAGTATATATTATCCTGGATAACTGGTTTCGGCATAAGAGACTTTGTACTATTAGTGGGGTATAGGTGGAGGCAGATCTGGAACTATTTCGGAGACGGCGGGAGATTCGGGGTACGCATCAAGTATAGTATTGATAACGAGGAGTACGGGGGCACTGGTGGCGCACTACTCCAAGCATACAGGAAAGGCTTATTCAACGACTACGACGCAGTCCTAGTATGGTACGGCGACATCCTAGCACCACTAGCCGTAGAGGATCTCCTCAAAACCCATCTCCAAGACAAGGCAGCAGCCACAATCGCGGTAGCACAGAAATACCAGTTACCAGTAGGCGTAGCAAGAATAGACGAGAAAGGATACGTTAAAGAACTACACGAGAAACCCTGGCACAACATAAACGTCACCATAGGAATCACAGTCCTCGACCCAGAACTACTCGGAGAATCCGAGGAAGAACTCGGCAAAAAATTCGACCTCATGGGAGACTACATACCCTGGCTCATACACAGAGGCCACAAGGTCAAAGCATACATCCATAAAGGATTATGGTACGATGTAGGAAGCCTAGAAAGATACGTGAAACTACCAGACAAGATAGTAGAAGCAATGGAAAAAGCGAGGAAGCCTCGCTAGAACTATGCTACGAACACGTCCACGCCACGATACTCCCCCAGATACCTCCCCAGCCTAGGCATTGTCGCATCATCTAGCCACACTATAGGAGTAAACATGTCTCCATAAACACTCTTATTAACACTCATCAACCCCTCAACACGAGCAATACCCATACCCTTATCAAGACTCTTGATCTCCCATATGCCTAGCCTAAGCCCACCAACGTGCTCGAGAACCCAGACTACCTCGTTGTAGTCCAGGCCGAGGATACTCAGTGTCCTAGCTAGGCTCTCCAGCTCAGCGTTTAGACACGCGGCTCCAGGACAATTATGATACAGCATGACATGTATTCTCCCAAGATACTTTTTCAGCACCCTGGGCTCTTGTCCCACGAATCTTGATAAAGGATAAGGAAACACGGCTGCAACAAGCTCTATCCCGAGCTCCCTAGCCTTGTCATAGAGTATTGAGAGCACGTGCTCCACGTGCACTGCTCTAGCAGTTGCGAGATCCTCGAGAACCCCGATTATTTTCTCAGCACCAGCCTTGTATAATGCTTCTCTAACCCTAACCGCCAGACTAGCTACCCCGGGATATAGCTCAGAGCTATGCTTGCAGAAACACGTAGTTAAGAAAAACAAGCCATCAACCGGTGAAGGGAGACGAACAGCATCAAGCATTACCCTCTTATAGCCAAGCATGCCAGCCCTTTCTAATGTGTCGAGACTCTTCTTAATAATCCCTGGGTGAGCAATACATCCACTATTCCCGAACGCGAATAAGTAGTGTCTACCATGCACATCTACTACTCCCTCCCCGGGACTAGAAGCCAACGGCACCCACAAGAACGGTACTACCCCTGGCTCAAACCCTGACAGCTTCTCAAGACTCTTATATATCACACCTGGTTTAAACCCGTGTCTCACAAGCCTCGACGCGTCGCCGAATACTCCGAGCATTATTTAGGACACCATAATTATGTTATAACACAAGTTTAATTTAACTCGATAACAAGGAATCATATATTGAGGGCTATTCATAGTGGCAAGACCCGATGATGCAAGCCCTGTGCTCTACGAGTCTTCTAGACCTGACACCATACACAGGGGCTATGAGGGGAAACCCTTATTATCAATAATAATGCCCGTATACAAGCTTTCAAGCAGGGTATCTTGCTCCATAAAAGCTGTAGAGAGAGTCATGGATCAGAGTGGTTATAACTACGAGCTCATAATCGTAGATGATGGCAGCCCTGATGACACCTACCAGCATATGCTCAGAGCAGCCAAGAATCATCTTGTCAAACCCTACAGGCTCCCCAAGAACATGGGGAAAGGCTTCGCCCTACTATACGGTTATAGGAGGAGCCGTGGAGACATAATAGTATTCTTCGACGGAGACCTAGACATAGACCCGAGACAAATAAAACTACTAGTCAAAGCCCTGAGGAAAAACAATGCCGACGCAGCTATAACCTCGAAATGGTACCCCGGGTCAAGAACAATAGCGACCACGCTAAGGAAATTCCTAAGCATAACATTCTACGCACTAGCAAGACTACTACTAGGGCTAAGAATAAGCGATACACAGACAGGAGCCAAGGCGTTCCGGAGAAAAGTACTCGAAGACATAGTAGGGCGCCTAACAGTCAAGAGATACGCTTTCGACGCAGAACTATTAACAGCCTTGACTGCCAGAGGATGCAAGATAACCGAGGTACCATCGCTCTGGACCATAAGGCTGACGTCAAGATTTAAGATAAGAGAAATGATCAAGATG
>CAZCAU010000021.1:0-23479 GCA_964496855.1 uncultured Desulfurococcales archaeon | reverse complement strand
GTATACTAGTATGTCTAAACCCCCGAGAAACTCTATTGCTTGTTTAAATAATTTCTCGATATCTTCTTCACGCGTAAGATCTGCTGTTAAACCATATACTCTATCCTTGTACTCGGCGAGCTTCTCTAGAGCTTTCTCCACGTTCTCTTTACTACGACTTGATATGACTACTCTTGCTCCTTCTCTAAGAAACTCTTTAGCAACAGCAAAGCCTATACCTTTAGTCGATGCTGTCACTATTACTCGTTTATCCTTGAGTCCTAGATCCACTAATGCAGCACCTTTTTCTTTACTCCATCTTGGGTGCTAAGAGATATGTTACTCTTGCATCACCTGGTAGTCCAAATTCTAGTCTTAGAGGCATTTGGCTCGCGAAATCTAGTTTTACCGTGTCAGCTATCTTTGTTAACGCGACTACGTGTTTCAAGTACTCTACACTATAACTACTCTTACTAGGCTCCTCGACAACATACTCTATTAATGCACCACTCTCCTTAGATATACGTGCCTCTGTCTGAGCAACCCCCTTACCTCTTAGAATCAAGATGTTCTCGTCAGGCGCCTCTAGTTCTAGTGTATCACCAACAGTCTCGGCATCCTTAATAGCATTCTTTAACGGATCAACAATCATGCTTGCTGATACTTTAAACTCTAGCTTAGCCTCAGGTATCTCGGGCTCTGGTATATCAAGGTTTAATAACTTGTACTTCTTAGTGGTAGTACCGATAATAGCATACGTGACACTGTCGCCCTCAACCTCTATATCCAGCCTATCACCCTTACGACTACGTTTTAACAGCTTTAACAGTGTAGAAGTATTGAAGCCTACCTTACTCTCCTCCTTAACAGTATACTCTAAGAAGAACTCTGGGGGAAACACTATCTCTATAAGAGCAACATGAGCAGCATCCAGAGCCTTTGCTCTAGCACCCTCAGGTGTCACTATTATTGCTAACTCATCTATAAGCTTAGATATGGCTTCAAGAATATTCTGAAACGCCTTAGCATCAGGAAAGGATAACCTAACAGTCATGCACACATCCCCTATCAATAAACACTACTATATTATTATTCCTTGGATAATTAAATATATGGCATTAGGCTATTGGCCGGTACATGACATGGACTGTGAGTTGTTATGCACGGAGTAATCCCTGGAGAGAGCTAGCAGAATACTACTTAAATACTTAATTAATCTCTTTCATCATTATGTAGAATAACAACCTATTACTGGTACAGTTAGACCTAACAATGGCTAGAACAGTTTAAATCGTATTGCTATTCAATGATAATACTTCGCCTAATAGCCTCAGCTATATCAGTCTCTGCCGGAGAAGAACCCATACCTTCTAGTGGTTTATAAAATGGGTTCTGAACTAAGATTATGGAGCCGCGGCCGGGATTCGAACCCGGGACCTCCGCCTTACCGGTACCTTACCAGGGCGGCGCTCTGGCCAGGCTGAGCTACCGCGGCTTTTTGTCTCTTATTAGTTTGAGTCATGGGTAGGGTTTATTTTTTGCGTTTATTATGCATTACTATTATCTGGACATGGCGGGAAGGGCTGGGTAATGGTTATACTAGCGAGCTGGAGTCGTATAGCATCTATGGTTAAGAAGGCTGACGTAGTTTTAGAGGTAGCTGACGCTCGTGATCCTGTTTCTACTCGTAGTCCTAAGCTTGAGCGTATGGTTGATATTCTTGGCGGTAGTCTCCTTATTGTTGTAAACAAGATTGACCTACTTCCTTCCCCGGTTGTTTTTGAGTGGAAGAGCCTTTTTAAGCGATGGGGGTTAGAAGCAGTATTTGTGTCGGCTACTGGTAGAATGGGTACTAGGATTCTGAGGAAGAGTATAAGGAGGCTTGCTGGGGATAAGAGTACCATCACAGCTGTTGTCGTTGGTTACCCGAAGGTGGGCAAGTCGAGCATAATTAATGCTCTTAAGGGAAGACATAGCGCGCCGACAAGCCCCGTACCAGGTAGTCCTGGATATACCAAGCATTTCCAACTCTATAGGATAGATGAGAGAATATACCTCATAGACTCTCCAGGGATAATACCAGTAGAGGGCGGGCTTTTCGAGAGCGTTATACGTGGTAAAAGCCCCGAAGAACTCAAAGACCCTGTACCAGCCGCTGTGATGCTTATTGAGAGAGCATTAAAGTATAATCCTAACGCAGTTAAGAATGCTTATGGTATTGATGAGAAAGATCCCTATAAGATACTAGAACTCCTAGCATTGAAGAGAGGGTGGAGATACAAGTCTACAGGTGAGCCATTAATAGAGGAAGCCGCTAGGACTGTTATAAGAGATTATCATAAAGCAAAATTATTCTTCTACGTCCCGCCCTCAGAGTATAAGTTTAAGAAGATACGGGGCAGAAACCCTATTGCATGACACTCTTGTAATGAGCAGCTATTATTTCTAACACTGTCTTAGCAGCAAGTAATACCGTTATACCCGATGGATCTAGTAGTGGGTTAGTCTCTACAATATCTGCTCCGCGCAGCCTCTCATCTATTATCACAGGTACTAGGTCTAAGACCATCCATGGCTCAAGACCATCAGGCTCCGGGTTCCCCACGCCAGGCGCGAAAGCTGGGTCAAACACATCCATGTCTATGCTTATATAAGTATGTCTACACCGCTCTAAGACGTTATTAATCCTCCTAGCAACTTCTCTCAAGCCTAGAAGCCTAACCCTACTAGCAGTAATATAGGGTATGCCATTCTTCTCAGCATAAACAAGCTCTTCCCGCGAGACACCTCTAACACCAATTATTATGATCTTATCCGGCCCGCGTTGCTCGATTATCCGTCTTAAAACACATGCATGACTAAGCTTTACCCCGAGATACTCCTCTCTTAGGTCAAAATGAGCGTCAAAGTATACCATGCACGTATCATGAGGCAAGCTGGTGTATGTTGATAGTGTTATCAAGTGCTCGCCTCCAAGGAATACCGGTATCTTGTCTTTATCATAAAGCGCTCTAGCTACCTCAGCAAGCCTGCTTAGAGTAGTCTGGGCATCTCCTGGCACACTAATTAGATCACCTAGGTCGTGAATAGCTACTTCTTCTAAATCGACGCCCGACCTAACACTATAGTACTCCAGGTTTGTAGCAGCTTCTCTGATCCTACTCGGAGCCTCTCTAGATCCTGGGCGATAAGATGATGTAGAGTCGAAAGGCACCCCTAATACTATGTATCGCGAGTCCTCGAACCGCCATTGGTATCCTCCGAAGACTCTAGAAGACTCGTTTACGTACAGCTCTATCATTGGATATCAGTCCTCAGATTAATGAAATCGTTTAAAGTATATAAAGAGGTAATGAGTATTCACGAGACAACGGGCATGGGAGACCTGGAAATGAGTAGTTCCGACAAGTATGAGAAGATAGTAGATCTGGCTAAGAGAAGGGGGTTCTTCTGGCCATCCTACGAGATATACGGGGGTACTGCCGGGTTCTACGATCTAGGACCTCTAGGTACTAGACTCATGACGAAGATAATGAATGAGTGGAGAAGAGTGTTTATTCACGAGCACCAAGACATGGTTGTCGAGATCCATACACCAGTTATAACACCATTCCCAGTATTCAAGGCTAGTGGTCACCTCGATAGTTTTACAGATCCTATAGTTGAGTGTGAGAAGTGTGGTAGGAAGTATAGAGCCGATCACTTGGTCGAAGAAGCACTGAATATAAATGCTGAACGCCTAAGTCTTGAGGAATTAGGAGAACTTATAAGAAAGCATGGTATAAAATGCCCGGCATGCGGTGGCGAGCTAAGTGATGTCAAGACTTTCAACTTGTTGTTTGAGACTACTATTGGTCCATATAGTGAGAATAAGGGGTTTCTAAGACCGGAGACTGCTCAAGGCATATTCGTCTCTTTTAAGAGAGTCTACGAGGCAATGAGAGAAAGACTGCCTCTGGGGATAGCGCAGATAGGGAGAGTTGCGAGAAACGAGATAAGCCCACGTCAAGGAATGATAAGACTTAGAGAATTCACTATCATGGAGATAGAATTCTTCTTTGACCCAGAGGATCCTGGGATAACAGATTCTCCTATATTCGACGATAAGACAAGGATACTGACCGCTGATATGAAGTTAAAGGGTATCGAGGAGCCGGTAGAGACTAGTTTTAGAGAAGCACTAGATAAAGGATGGATTATGCATCCCTGGCTAGCCTACTGGATGGCTATAGCACAGAGATTCCTGATAAGCCTTGGCGTACCTGTAGAGAACCAGTTTTTCGAAGAAAAGCTGCCATGGGAGAGAGCACATTACTCGAGGCAGACTTTTGATCAAATGGTAAAAGTAGACAGATGGGGATGGATAGAAGTCTCTGGTCATGCTTATAGAGGAGACTACGACTTATCAATGCATATGAAGCACAGTGGTAGTGATCTAAGAGTGTTCAAAGCATATGCTGAGCCGCGCGAGGTAGTAGAGAAGAAGATTTCATACAATAAAGCGTTAATGGGTAGAATGTTCAAGGAAAAACTACCAGAAATCCTTGGAGAGCTAGAAAAACTAGATCCTAACGTAGTTGAGAAAGAACTTAGGGAAAAAGGCTTCATAATCGTAAAGGGGTACAAGATAGACAAGAATATGGTAAGAGTCGAGGAGAAAACTAGGAAGATCACAGGCAGGTTCTTCGTACCACACGTTGTTGAGCCATCATTTGGTCTTGAAAGACTCATCTACGTAGTCATGGAATATGCGTGGAGAGAAAAGGAGGACCGGGTCATACTATCTATTCCGAGAAGAATAGCGCCTATAGAAGCTGCTATTTATCCACTCCTTGCTAAAAAAGAACTAGTAGACAAGGCTAAGAGTATCTATAAGGAACTCTTATCAGAAGGATTCACAGTAATCTACGATGAAACAGGTAGTATAGGTAGGAGATACGCTAGAAGCGATGAGATAGGAGTCCCTGCAGCTATAACTATTGATTACAAGACTCTAGAAGATGATACAGTGACTCTTAGAGACCGGGATAATTGGAGACAAATAAGAGTACCAGTTAAGAAGCTAAGTACTGTGCTGAGAGACTTCATTTATAAAAGCATGAGCTTAGAAGAGCTAGTGAAAAGGCATAGCCTTGTTTTTGAGGAATAATAATTATTAGACCACGTGCATCCTAACTAATACTAGATGCATCTACCACAATACCTCTTCAAACCTGGTGGTAGAGACATGAGTGAGGAGCAGGAGAAGAAGAGTGAAAAACCGGATATCAAGTCCTTAGTAGCAGTAATACCGCCAGCCATGGCTCTCAAAAGGAAGGAGAAGAAGACCCTGGAGAAACGGATAAGGCTTAGATGGAGTGACGTAGAGGAGAATGAGGTGAAGATACATCCTAATCTTGCTAAAGAGCTCAGCATAAAAGATTATGCCGAGGTAGTAGTTGCTGGTAGGCATAGGTTTGTTGCAAAAGTAGTCTTAGACGATACCATACCTGTAAACGAGGTATATGCTAACGAGGAGATGCTTAGAGAACACGGGGTTGCAGATAACACTATAGCAACAATTCGTGCAGCCGGGTTAAGAGATTACGAAGAATACAGAGCTGGGAGCTCCGAGGGCTAGGTTATGAGTAATGAGGATATACTAATAGTGCTCCGCAAACTAGAAGATGTAGTAAACGAGCATGCACGGTTAATAAAGTATGCTAAGCAAGACTTGATCAGGGTGCGCAGAGACCCTGAAGACTATGATTCTCAATTAAGGCTTCTAGGCCTTCTCAACAAGTTTAGAAGCATAAGGAGAACTATTGCTAATAGTATTGCAGTAGTGTTAAACACTAATGATTCTGCCTCAGAGACATACATGCTTACAACCACATTGTTAGAATACATGTTACTCGTAGGATTCGATAATGAAGAGGAGATTATAAGAAGAGCACGCTTACTAGCATCTAATGGTGCTAAGATGCTGATGAGAGAAATGGATGAGTTTGCAGAAGACCTTAGGCAAATAAATGATCTAAGACGAGAACTTAATAAGCTACTCTCTTAGAGAGACTATCGTGCCCGCTACTAGTCTATCACTTATGATCTCATCGATAACAACCTCTATTACAGACCCCTTCTCTAACACATGCTTGCTTCTAGCAATAATTACTGGGCCATGATGGAACGGGTAAACTACTACTCCGCTAAGCTTTCTTGAGCGATAGTATCCTCCAATAACACCCTTAATCCTAAGACCTAGAAGCCTCTTTTTAACAACCTTGTTCAAGTTCTTCGACTCTAATAATATGGGATGCCTACCCTTAGTCCTAGGTATATTGAAATCCTCGAAAGCTGTACCTGGTAGAGGAGTAAACCTATATGCTGTTATCTTTTCAGCTCCTGCTGCAACCAGTTTATGCATTAACTTTATACTCCTAACAATAGTTTCACGCGTCTCGCCGGGCAGCCCATATATGAAGTAAACATAAGGTCTAAGCCCATACTTGGATAATAACCGGATAGCATCTACCACGCGTCTAGGAGATACTGGTCTCCCGATACTTATAGCGTGTTTCTCGTCACCAGTCTCGACTCCTACGTGGACAGGCGTGTCTTTAAAGTATTCGCCAAGAAGCCTAGCTGTATCCTCATCCACTAGATTAGCTTTTATATTCTCTAAGAGAATAACTACCTCTCCGCTACTCCACTCGGGTACCCTAGCATCTATGGATCTAAATAATCTCTCTAAAGCTTCCCTATTAGGTGGTGGATACTCGGGATCTGTGAGAGGCTCGGGCTCTACTAGGAAATCGCGACCATAGTCAAGGATGTCTGGGGCACTAAGAGTAATTCTCTTAACACCTATATCTACTAGCTCACGTATTTCTCTAACAATGATTTCTACATCTCTACTACGAGCGGGGCCAAATAGTGATGGAACACTGCAATAACCGCAACCAGCTGGTATGTTTAAAGGACAGTTCATCCTCAGGGCTAAAGGCCCGGTCCAGCATAGATTACATTCTATGCATTTCCTCCCATCTGGGAGGGGCAGGCGTGTTCTCCTGAAATTACTACACCCGCGCACGATCTCGACATAGACTCTAGCAAACAAGTAGTATGAGTGTGTCTTAATACTCTTCGTAGCATGTTTATAACTGAGCTTTTCTCGCGTTGGATGATGCGCAAGCCCCGTATATACTATTTTATCTCCAAGCTCGTGATAAGCGACACCAGGTGTCCTACTTATTTTATCAATATCTCTGTCCACGAGGAAGTCTATAACCGCGTCTATGACTTCCTCGGCCTCGCCAATTACTGCTAAGTCATAGCCTTTTCTCAGCAAATACTCATAACTAAGAGCACCTGGGCCCCCAACAACGTATGGTATATCTCGAGACACTTTTTCTCTAAGAAGCCTAACTGCTGCTTCTACATCTGTACTCATAATGCTTACAAATACAGCATCATAATCCATTATTATCCGTGGGCTTGCTAGCAGCTTCTCGTAGTCAACTATATTGGCATGAATACCTCTTGCTTCTAATAACCCGGCAACAGCTCTAGGACCAGAGCCTATGACATCTACCGTTACTCTCCTGACTCCTTTACCCCTAGCCAAGGCGTCTGCTACAAGTATTCTCAATTACAATGCTCCCTTCTATGAAATTCTTAGGATGATGTAAAAATTAATAAGCAATAACTATGGAATCCTACACGGGATCTTTAGATCCCAACAAGCTAATATCATTGTAGGAGTAATATATAGATTTAGAAAAGAATGCCTAGAAAAAGAGGGCAAAGGGGTCAGGCGTGGCAGAAGACTACATCAACCTTAATGATCCTAGGTCTCAGAGCTTGGCAGAAGTAAGTCTAATAGAGCAATTACAAGCAATAGCTAGACAAGTAGATGAGACTCTGAGAGAAGCAAGGCTTCTCATAGACAACTATCTAGAGGGGAGACTAGAAGTTGTTAAGACTAAGTATGATAGAGTAGAGATGTTAAAGAATAGATGCGAAGAGCTAAAATCAAAAGCTATAGAGTATCTTGTTAGAGTAACTCCTAGTTTATTAAATAAGGACATATACCGGACAATTATAATTGCTCTCAGCAAGATATCGCAAGACATAGACTCAGCTACTTATAGAACTAAGATTCTTGCCTCTAAGAACAAGGTTCTGGATACAGATACTACTAAGATGCTTGAAAAAATACTAGAAGAGTTTACTAAGCAGTATAACAAGCTCCTTAATACAATAAGGCTTCTAGGGATAAATCCTGCAAACGCCGCTAAGACTGCTGATGAGGTGTTAAAGATAGAAGAGACTATAGACAAGCTGTACAGAGAAGCCTCACTCATGCTATATGAAAACTTGGAGAACGATATACCGGTTTTACTCATAACAAAGGAGTTTGTAGATTTAATAGAGTCGGCATCAGATCTGGTGCGAGATATTGCTGAGAACATAAAGTACCTAGCGTTACACAAGGTCTAGCCGTCATGCAAGACAAGAAATACCACGGGCTTCTCTTAAGCTTAAGAGTAGTGGTGCTCGACGTAGGGGAAGCGAGAGAGTTATACAAGAACGGCTTCTATGGGAAGCCACTAGGTATAGAGAAGCCAAGAGAACCAGATTTCAATGCTCCTCTAGAACTCTCGTTACTAGAAGCATTATATCTGGCTGAGAAGAATATGCTCGAGATAAAAGATACAAGCGGACAGATACTAGGCTTAGAGGATATCAGAAGTTATGCTGAGAAGCATATCCCGAGATTTAAGGAGCTCTACAAAGTCTACAAGGATTTGAGAGACCTTGGATACGTTGTGAGATCGGGCTTGAAGTTTGGTTCTGACTTTGCAGTATACGAGTATGGACCAGGCATTGATCATGCACCATTCCTGGTACACGTGATGAGAGCAGAGGATACTATAGATCCTATAGAGATAGTTAGGGCTGGGAGACTCAGTCATTCTGTTAGAAAAAGGTTTATAATAGCCCTGTACAAGGGTGAAGACACGGATATAAGCTATATAATGTTTAAATGGTATAAGCCATGATATATTCTCAATAAAGGATACGGGGTAGAGTACGAGTTTTCTAATTACTTGGTAAAAGAGGTGTGTTCTACTATATGAGCAAGTCTCGTTCTCCTTATCATCGTGGACGACGAAGAGAGTATTCTGAGAAACCGCAAAGTATGCGACAAGAGCAAAAACCACAGGCACGGCCAATGCCTTTAGGCCGTAAGTGTAATCCTCTCTGCCCGCTCTTTAGGTGTAGTAAGCGCGCATTAATAATAACAACTAGAGCTATAAGAGGAAAACCGGTACGCGTAGCATTTTGTAGGTGGATAGGTGATGAGTGTATAGGAGCTAGTTGCCAGTACGCGTTCTGCGCCACCCGGTCATTGCTGCCTAATGGTGAGTGTTTACATGCTGTTCAAAAGACTACTGGTAAGGAGAAGGATATTATAGAAGAGCTTAAGGAGGAAGAGATTAACGACAAGATGAAGAGCTTGCTAACTAAGAGGTTTGGGAGAAAGGATCTTGATGCCTTCTAGCAAGGCATCATAGTGTATGTAATGGTACACCATCTCCTGGCGCTATTAGTGTGTTAATACCTAGTCTCTCCCTAACGTACTTAGCAAGTTCTTTTGACGCGCCATCCCTGAAGGAATCTACTATGAGTAGTCGTGGTCTTGACTCATCTATGTATTTTATAAGATCATCAAAATCGGCATGATCGCTAAAAGCTATGAGCCATGTGTTTTCATCAATCTTTTTTATTGGGGAGTCGAACTCCCAGCCCGAGAGAATAATCTTTGTACTTATATGTGTTATTGAACTATATCTCCTTGTGTGAGAATTCATATGCGCGAAGTATACGTAATAGCCTTCTTTAATAATCTCCTCAGCTTCTCTCGATCTTTCATAGTGGTAGTCGTAAATGTTCATTCCATGTTTTACAGCGATACGGGTAAGCTTGTAAACTCTTTGAGGCATGATAAACGGGGCTGCAATACCATGTGCTCGTAGTATCTCCATTACTTCTTGAAGCTTACCATAATAACCGTATATCACTACAGGTCCATGTCCCAATCCTGACACTACTGCATCAACTAGTAGTTGCTCGACCTCGTCTTTAAATGGTCTCCTCCACTCCGGCTTACCATAAGTACTCTCAATAACCAGTACGTCTAGATCACGCATTATAGGTGTACCAGGTAGTTTAAAATCACTAGTGTATCCTACACGATACTCGTTAGCTTCTACCAGTACTTGTGCAGAGCCAGGAATGTGTCTGGAAGGGATTAGGGTTAATGTTTCTCCGGAGAATATTAGTGGGGAGTGATAGGAAAGCGAGAGACGTTTTTCTTCGGGGACCCTGTATCCTATCTCGGCAAGCATGTCGTGGGTAGCTGGTGTCGCAATTATTAGATCACAAAAGAGAATGCTCTCTCGTAGCCCTATTATGTGATCAGTATGTATGTGCGTTACTACTCTAACTGGTCTATCAGCATGTCCGTCAACAGCAAAAGCTTTGCCTAGGAGAACTGCTCCTTTAGTGCTGACCCATGCTATACCAGTATAGTCTTCCAGCAAGTTGCTAGACACCCAGAATCGGATTAATACAGTCCTTGAAATACTTATTGCACGGGGAGAGATATAACTTGTTCCTTGTTTAAGACTAAATCTTTTTCACTAAGTAAATAAATGAAATAGTAAAGGTAGCTGTAATTGGATGGCTTGAAGTCCGCGCCTGCAAGCACGATGGAGTTTGAAGAAGGAGTGCAGTATCATTTAAGAGTTAAGAAGGGAGATGTTGCAAGATACGTTCTTTTACCAGGGGATCCTGGTCGTTTAGAGATAATAACGAGTTTCTGGGAATCGTCTACTCTTGTAGCTTCTCATAGAGGATTTATGACGTACAAGGGGACGTATAAAGGCGTAGATATATCAGCTGTCAACACGGGTATAGGGAGCCCTTCTACAGCTATAGTCTTAGAAGAACTCTTACGAGTTGGTGCTGATACGTTTATAAGAGTAGGTACTTCGGGTGGAATAAGCCCCGACCTGAGGGTTGGTGACCTAGTAATATCAACTGGAGCTGTTAGATTAGAGGGTACGACGAAACAATATGTTGTACCAGAATATCCTGCTGTAGCTAGTTACGAAGTTGTTCTTGCACTCATAGAAGCAGCAGAGACTCTCGGCGTAAGGTATAAGGTCGGGATCACCGCGACCACAGATTCTTTCTTCACAGGCCAGGGCAGGCCTGGTCATAATAATTATATGCAGAGCTGGATGAGAGACTTGATAATAAATCTCCAGTACTCTAGAGTACTAAATTTCGAGATGGAGGCAGCAACACTATTTGTGCTCTCATCAATATATGGTGCTAGAGCTGGTGCTGTCTGTAGCATCGTAGCTGATCGTGTTAAGAACAAGATTGTGCCAGAAGCTGGTGTTAGAGACGCCGTGCACGTTGCTAATGAGGCAGTAAAGATCCTCAGCGAATGGGATGAGGTAAAGAAGAATAGAGGTAGGGAGTACTATTATCCATCAATAAGTAAGAGATGATCTACGATGGCTGCACAGCTCCATGTATCAGTTGGTAATCTAAATCTTGATATAATAATGCTTGTCCCAGGCCTACCAGGTCCTGAAGAGACTATTAGGGCGGAGAAAGTATTTGTAGGATTAGGGGGGTCTGCGACGAATTATGCCGTGGCGGCTTCTATACTTAAGCAGAGAGTCTACCTAGTCACTAGGATAGGTAGAGAAGCTGAGGGTCTAGGGTTTATCAAGAAGTTGAGAGAAACCGGTATTGATCTAAGTTATGCCGAGAGTACTGATGAAAACATGGGTATTGCTGTATCACTAGTACTGCCGGGAGGCTATCGTGCTTTAATAAGTAATCCTGGTGCTAATAAAGAGCTTAGAGGATCATTGATACCATGTATTAAGGAAGAGGGATTAAAGATACTGCATTTAGCATCTGTTCCCCCCAGGGTGATAATCGAAGCAGAAAACGTCTTGTCGTGTTATGATTACATCAGTTATGATCCGGGAGCAGAGGCGCTAATACGGCCACTAGCTGTTAGAAACGTCCTGCCAAAGATAAACACGTTGTTCCTAAACATGCGAGAATATGAGAGCTTGTTCAATAACCAAAACCCGGCTAAAATTATTGCTGGTGCGAAAGGAAGACTCGAGAGAATAATTGTTAAACGAGGACCAGCTGGTGCTGTGTACGCTGATAAGAATGAGACTCTCGAGGTTGAGCCTGTACGTATAGGCGAGCCAGTAGATACTACTGGTGCTGGCGATGCGTTTGATGCTGCATTCAACATATTTATACAGGAAGAGGAACCATTAATAGCGCTTCAAAAAGCTACTGTCTATGCAGCATTAAAGACTCTTAAGATTGGTGCGTCATCTATGCCTAGCCTAGAAGAATTTAACAAAATACTGGCAGAGATCACCGAGTAAGTCTGGGAGAAGCGCTGTATGAGTATGCCTAGAACAGCTTTAGAAAAACTGGTACCAGTATATGCTCAAGGTTTTTTCACACTGTCGCCGACAGGGATATACCAGGTAGTGATCTATGAGTATATCGATAGAGAAAAATATTATCACAAAATCGTAGAAGATGATGAACTCTATACTGATGAGATAGAGCGGTTACGAACAATAATAGAGGACGAACTTGCTAAAGAGTTGATAAAAATTAACGAAGAAAGAGCAGAGACTATCATCAACGGGATTAGCATAGCCTTTCATGAAAGCCCCGAGCACGTCTCTCTGATATTCTTTGTATTCATAAAAGGGGTTATCAAGAATGGTATAAACATCTACGAAGACTATTATGAGTCCACAAAAGCAGAGTATGATTATGATGCATACTGGTTTCTACCACCTAGTTGGAGAATACTGGAAGTCGTGGCTTCTGGGAGATACGATGTATATGGTCCTACTAATAACATGCTTATAATCTCTGCCAGGCGTGGAGACGATATTTCTGGTTACGAGAAAATAGTGTTTGAAGCAGTATTATAGTTGATGATATCTTAATGTATATCCTGTGCTTACTTAAGTACTAGAGATGGCGAGAACAGTGTCGTACATGGATTTCAAACGCTACCCCTTCCTAGTTGACCTAGAGAGTGCTTTGAACAAGTGGTATCCGGGTCTTAGGCTCTCCGAGGTTCTTGAGAGAACTATTCCTATACTAGAGCGCGGCTTTGACAAAATAATACAAGCAATAGAGAAGGGGCGAACGAGTCCGCCGCCAAAACACATTACTACGGAGAACGAGGTACTAGCGTACCATGTAGCATTAATGATTATATCCTTTACAGCTAACCAGTGGCTTATAAATAGGTTTGCAGAAGCAGAATCAGAGTATCTATATAATAACATGATTAGTGATGACCCAGAAGTACTTATTAACATAGCTAAGGTTCTCGGAGTCGATATAGACTACGATGTTCGTAGGAGAGTACTTATACCACTCGTGAAGCGTAAGGGGAAGATAGCAAAGAAAGTTCTGCCATTTAGTATTAGTGTTACAGATTATCTCAGATATACCAAGAGATTACGTGGTGATCCTTCATGGAGTATGAGTAATCAGATCATACATGATGGTAGGGTGTACTTGGAGAAAGATAAGATTGCAAGAATCTTGAAGGAGGCAATATATGCAAGAATCAAGAGCTCAATAACACCAATACAGGGAAAACCGCCTAAACTTCTAGAGCCATACGTCAATAAAGTTATGGATATACTGAAAGAGAAGAAGAGGTTTGTATCAGAACCCGTAGAGCTTGTACAGGATAAGAGTCTCCCGCCTGATACGATGTTGGATGCCCTACCACCATGTATTAAGAGTATCTATACTCAAGCAGTTCAGGGAGAACATCTAAGCCACCATGCACGTTTCGCGCTCGCGACTTTCTTATTAAACATAGGGTTTGATACTGATTATGTTTTATCAGTTTTCAGAAACATGCCTGATTTTAACGAGAAGATAGCTAGGTATCAGGTAGAACACCTGGCTGGAATGAGAGGGTCTGGAAAAAAGTATTTGCCTTATAATTGTGATACGATGAGGACTCTGGGGTTATGTGTGGCTGAGTGTAAAGTGAAGAACCCGTTAACATTCTATGCTAGAAAAATGAGAGAGCTTAGAAGACAAGCAGAGGATAAAGAAAAGACTATTCAGACTTCACAGTAGTTATGGTCCATGTCTCGTCAACATACCATCTTACATGTTCTTTAAATACATGCCATGCCTCATGTATTTTATCAAAATCCTCTCCTTCTAAGACTATTATGCCGTTGTAATTCGTCCCCCATGCATGTCTATACTCGCCAGTAAGCCTTACTCCGGGTGGCAGTTTCTTCTTCAACTCCTCCCATTCTCTACGCGTTCTCTCCTCTTCGCCAGGTGTGAGTGCTTTTAGTTTATAGAATACGAATAACGCATAAGTAGGCATATTATATGTTCACCTCCTGTAGAATTCTCCCCCGTGTCTAATAAATGAGTCGGCTATCGTTGAGGTTCTATGAGTCTTTCCTCGACAACAATTCCTCGACAAGTCGTAACGCCTCTACAGCATTCTTAGCCCATCCATCAGCCCCTATCTTTTTAGCATACTCGTTTGTAACAGCTGCTCCACCTACTATTACCTTTACTTTACTCCTTAACCCTCTTTTCTCAAGCTCTTTTATGACATGCTCCATGTACTTAGCAGTAGTTGTTAGTAATGCGCTCATTCCGAGAATTTTTGGTTTATGCTTCTCAACAGCCTCTATGAATTTCTCAGCATCAACATCTACTCCTAGATCTATTACTTTGAACCCGGAGGCTGAAAGCATTGTTGCCACAATATTCTTGCCTATATCATGTATGTCGCCTTTTACTGTACCTATCACTATGACGTCTCGTTTCTCCACTCCTAGCTTCTTAGCCTTCTCCTCTAGTAAGGGGTTTAGCTTTCTTATCGCTTTCTTGAAGATCTCAGCCGCTTGCATAAGCTCTGCTAAAAAGTACTCGCCTGTCTCGTATAATCTACCGATCTCTCTCATACCTTCACTCATAGCTTTAAACACTATATCCTCAACAGATACTCCTTGTCTAAGAGCCTCATCGATGTATGATAATAGATTGTCTTCATCAAGTTCTACGAGACTTTCACGTATCTTCTCTAATGCCTCATCTCTAGTAATTGTCATTAAGCGTACACCCTCAGAAACACCTTATTATTATTTAGAGTCTTTTATAATATTCTAGCAGTCTTAGGTACATGTATACGCGGGCAGGGCGATACTATGAACACTAGTCATGTAGGCAGTATCCCACTACCATTTACTAATGAAAATATTAGACGTGCATGCAGGGATATGGTGAAAATAGGGATTAGCGCGCCACCATATCCACAGTTGAGTGGTTTCATCGACATATTTCTAGAACCTCTAAAGCAGCAAGGGGTTCTTGAACAAGCAGGTACAGGATATTATGTTGTCAGGAGAGAATACGAAAAGCCAAGAATAGTTGTTCCGGTAGAAGCCGAGATCTCTATGATAGAGTACAATAAGTTTAAACCAAGATACCTCCGCGGCCCTGTAACAGGTCCTTTTACACTAGCTTCAAGAATTTTAAGAGACTATTCTTCGAAAGAACTAAGTAATACCATGATTGTAGACAAAGATTTTGTAAAAGAGGTTCTCGCACCATACATCGCAGAGCATCTAGGCAAGTTAAACAATCTAGGGTATAATTTTCTAGTAGTAGATGACCCTATGTTAGCCAATATTATTGGCAGGAAAATAATATTGTACGGTTACAAGGAAGAGGAGCTTATTGAAATATACGAGTCTATATTCAAGTATGTACAGCCATCGGCTATTAAGGGTATACATGTATGCGGCGAGCTACCTCCTAGATTACCTGTTATACTTTCACGCGTAGAGTCTCTAAATGTACTTAACCACGAATTCAAGGATTCGCAACGAAACTTGTCTATTAATTGGAGAGAAATCCTAGAGCATGGTAACAAGGTGCTAGCACCAGGAGTAATAAGTAGTAAGAAGCCCAGGGTTGAGAGTATAGAAGAGACTGTAGAGTTGCTGAGGAAAATAGCAAGCAACGCGGGTGAGGAAAACATCGATTTTATTTCCGCAGACTGTGGTTTTGCTGCATTGACAGCAGAGGCAGGAGGGTCTGAAAAAGCGTACTCTATAGCATTAGAGAAGTGGCATGTATTGGTAAAAGCAGTGTCAAGATTCAGGGTAGAATAAGAGGTTCTTAACCCATCTCTCTTGATACTCCGGTGTACCAGCTACTTCAATGTTTTTCATTGCCTGAGAGATGTTTAATGCGAGTCTTAATAACTTCTTATTCTTAGCAAGCAGTTTTGCACCTATACCCGCTGCATTGCCCAGTACGAATATGTTATCCGTGCTTATCGGTGGTATTAGTCTTAGTATTAGCAGGTCTTCTGGCGAAATGCTTGAACCAAAACTGCCAGCTATGAAGACTTGTTTTACATCACTAGGTCTAAGACCAGTCTTATCCAACAGTGTCTCCCAACCCGTTTTAACAGCCGCGATTGCTTTCTGAAGCTCACGTATATCTAGTTGTGTTAGAATTATCGGCTTATTATGAAGCGTGTGCTCTGCCGGAACTATTTCTATGTAGCGTATACCCTCAGGAGTCTTCAAACCCGTATTTAAGAGTCCCTTAGGCGATATTAGTTTATGTCTTAGTAATTCTGCTAATAACGATATATAGCCTGAACCTGTTACCCCTAACGGTTTGCCTCCCCCCTCAACAATGTATTCGAAAACCAGTTTTCTAGGATCTCTTATCCTTACACGGGTTATACCACTAGCCCCGCCCCCTACACCAGATGTTAAGTGACCTTCAAAAGCCGGGCCCGCGGGTGCGCTTGTAGCATAGAACTCTTTTTCAGGAAGCGATAATACTATCTCGGTATTGGTTCCCAAATCTATTAGTAAGTATGGTTTGCGGGCACCTAGAGTCTCGGTTACTAGGATGCTCGTTATAGTATCCGGGCCTATGAACCCGCTATTCCCCGGAGCTACTAGTATGTAAGGATTACCAGGCATGCTTATACCAGTGTTTGAGGAATAGTCAAGGAACAAGCCTGAAAAGACTGGCTCAAAAGGGTATGCCGCGAGCCTTCTTATATCCGTGTTGAGTAGAAACTGTATTTCAACCTGGTTTCCAGTAACTACTACTAGTGGGATCTTCACGGGTAGGCTGAGCTTGTTTCTCATTTTCTCGACTAGCTCTAACAAGCCTTTTACGAGTAGTTCTCTGAGCCGGTCTCTCGTACTAGCATTATCTAGCCATCTCTCCATGCGTGTAATAACATCCGCGCCAATGCTGACTTGGGGGTTAACTACGTAATCCTCAGCTATTGTCTCATAATCCTCTACATCAAGGAGATAGCCCGCAATCTTAGTGGTGCCTATGTCGACTACCAGGATAGCCGTTCTCTCATCACCCTTACGCTTCTTACTCATCCATACACGATTATTTATACAACATACATCTACTTCTACGTCGCGGCGGAAACTGGTTGAGACTAGCTCGTTTAGTATCGTAAGTACATGAGAATCAACTAGAATACCAGTTCTGCACATCTCTAGCACTTTAGAGTAGAAACGGGGTAGCTTCTCGAGGGATATGCTAGTGCATCTAACTAAAGGATCTTTATCGATTCTAGGCTCTATACCGCCGAGTATAGGTTTTATTCTCGTAGGAAAGTACACTTCCTCTACCACTACATCTCCATATACCCTAGCCTGGCAAGCTAGTCTAAGATTACGCTCAACTACCCCTAGGAGCAGCTCATTCCCAGTCGGCGGGCTAAGTACCCCATGTACTCTAACCGAGCATTTACCACAGAACCCTCTTCCACCACATGGGAGTGCTATGCCTGGCAATACTTTAGAGAGAGCGTCAGCTAGCAGAGTCCCATATTCTACTTCTACCGATTTATTTACCGGTTTTACGTACACTACTGGCATCTTCATTAACACCTGTGCTAAGCATCTTAATTAGTGTAGCTAGTGCTTCGAAGAGCTCAGTTATGAAAAATGCTGCCATGCTATCTAGGCGCGATATCCTAGTCTTTGCCTCATTTATCTTCTTTTCGAGACCACGTAGTATATCAGCATCTTCTAGATGAAGCTGGTCACACACGCATATATCTGGTACGAGGCTTTTGATCAAGACTATTAATGCAAACATTGCTCTTGCAACAATACTACCAGTTATCGTCTGGAAACTCTCTTTTTCAACTAGTTCTGAAATCTTTAGAGCTATCTCCTCTATATCTCTGTACACGTGATTAGTTATTTCTTCACAAAACTCTACCCTTCTGTCCGAGTCCATGAGCAGCACCTAGACAATATTTAAATTAACTCATAGCTACTATAATGGTTCATAGGTGTATATCTACATGGTTAAGCATATACAGTTAACCATAGGTAGGACCTTCTACTTAAAGGTAGAGGAGGGCGAGAATCCCTTAGATGCTTTAAGAGCGCTTGCTGAAGAGAACGGTATAGATTTCGCACTAGTTAATGGTATTGGTGGTATGGGTAGAGCAAAAATAGGTATCTACACAGGTAAGGGCTACGAGGTAGTAGAGATAAGCGCTTTAGAGGGGAGAGCCTTAGAAGCAATAGGTTTTCAGGGCAATATTGTTAGGTCGCCACGAGGAAGAGCGTATCCGCATATCCATGTAGCCCTGGCTAGGAGGTCTAATGAGGTCTACGCCGGGCATCTTGTAGATGCTGTTGTAAAGCCTTTTATGGAGATCTTTGTACTAGAAGTACTAGGCGAGAAGACGCAAATACATGACTTGTTTAAGCATAGATGGCAGTAATCGCTACATAGAGTCCCATTATTTTTCCTACTTTCTTCTCAACTCTCCTACAGCATGTCTTGCCTCTGGGATTATTATTTCTCTGAGAGCAGTCTCTACAGCATCAAGACTGCCCGGTACGACAAAGACTATAGAATTATTTACTATGTATGCAGCGGCTCTTGATAACCAAGCCAATGCTCCGTGGCGCTCCCATGTTCTAGCTCTAAAGATCTCGCCAAATCCCGGTAATCTTCTCTGCGCTATCTTCTCCACAGCTTCTATCGAGACGTCTTTAGGTCTAACACCAGTGCCACCAGTAACTAGTATTACATCACAGGCATACGAGAATCTTATCACAACATCCCTGATACTCACAATACTGTTAGGCACAATACTTGTCATGTAAAGCACGTCTTCACCCTCATCGATAATCTCTTTTACACGAGGAGTTATCTCGTCCTTCTTCTCGCCCTTAAATACCCTGTCACTTGTAACTATTAGACAATAGTTAAGCTTCTCTGGAGCATGCCTCATATGTTCTTCCTTGCCAGTAGTCATTCTTCCTCTTCCTCGCTAGGGGATAGCTCATACTCTTTTCTCAGCTCAGCCTCTATTATCTTATCCAGGACTCTACGTGGTAGAACAGTGTCTTCTTTACGTAGTCCTGTTCGTGCTTTTATTACTATGCCTTTACCATCCTCTATACCTATCTCGTACAGATTTAGATCATGAGGTGTTTGCCTCATCTTCTCTATGATGACGAATCTTCTAAGCCTGCCTCCTATGATGCTGCGCTTGAATCTTATAATGCCGTCAGCTACGTGCTCTATCCCGAAGCCGAAGCCTAGGCTCGTGGTGACCGCGTATTGGCTTACAAGGAGAGCTGTAAAGTCCCATCGCGAGAGTATTCTCTTGACGAAATAGCTATACTTCCTAGCCATTGCAGGCTTATCGAGCCAGAAAGCACTCATTGAGTCGACTACTAGTCTCGCGCGGCCAAAACCCAGGTACTTCTTAGCTTCTATTATTTTGTTGACAAGCATTTCCACATCAAGCTCTACAAGAGTCCATGGATCATCTTTTCCCCGCATCAATGCATCTATTATTACAAGCTTATCATCATCTATTGCTCTAGCAAAATCCCAGCCAAACTGGGATGCTTGTGCAATTATGCTCTCTCTAGACTCCTCTGTTGTTACATAGATGTTTTTATCACCCTCTTTAATCCCTTGAGCTATAAAGTGTTGGCAAAAGATACTTTTACCTGTACCCGGCTCCCCCACTACTGCGACGAAGAATCCTCTAGGGATACCTCCTTTTAACAATTTATCGAATTCTCTTATTCCCGTAGAGAGTCTCTCAACAAGTATCTTCTGCATACTCCATACTCCTAATTATGTAGATTATATCAGAGATACTTAATAACAACTAGGCTCTCAACATGATCGTATTACTACTGCTAGCCAGTCTTTTTTATGAGATCAGTAAACCTTAAGCCTACACGCGAGTTTATGTTGAATGAGTAGTAGTGCTCAGCCATTTTCCTAATAGTTTCTTTGAGTATCTGCATTATCCTTGTAGGATAAGTTCTTAGTTCCTCAGCCACGGTTTCCCAGGGCTTTGCCTGTAAAACCCTGGCTACCAGCACATATTCTTCTCTCTCTGTTAATCGTGGTCTTAGTTCTTCTCTCTGTATCCAGTATGCTTTTGCAAGCTCATTTACTATATCGCAAGCAGCTTCATAAGTCATGGGTCCATAAGAATATACCCATAACCTATCTACTTGTATCTTTGTTAGTCTAGGCTTGTAATCCCCGATTATCCCTTCTCTCGATCTCAATATCATCAATGCTATATCAGTTTCTAAATCTGTGTAAGTATCATGTAGACTATTGAGTAGCTTATACCTGAATTCCCTACTCGTATATCTCACTATTTCAGCCATTATCGGTGTTATTGGCTTCATTACTAAGACTGTATACTCGCCACTAACAGGATTCCTATCAGGGCTCATGTGGAGTACGTAGAAGTTATTCTTTAACCAGAATCTGAGTAGCTGCGTGTTTACGCCAAAACCGCTGCCTAGCCAGTCGTATCCTCTCTCCATGCTTTCCTTAAAAAGCTCTTCTAGCATGCGTGAACCTATTCCTTTACTTTGAACCATTGGATGAGTAGCTATTCTTACTATTCTCCATCCACGTGTCTTACCATACTCTATTATGCGTGCATGTTTCAGAAGCCTATCTGGGAGGATGTTGCCTGGTATCTTGCCTCCTCGGAGTAGTTCTTCTATAAGCGGGTCGTCAAGCCCTCCTTCTTCAGCTACTTGGACAGAACACACTATTTTACCACTACCTTTTATCCTTAGAGCCCTAATGCTATGATGAGGTGCATCAGCTAGCATGCCTAAGTCATCGGGCTCGTTCCTGTAATGAGCAAGAACATAGATGCCGAATAATTGTCTAAGAGTCTCCTCGCCCTCCTTAGAGAACAGCCAGTAGGGGTCGAGTTTTACGTACTCGAGTTCTCCAGTCTCTATAGCATGTATATCCTCGCGGCTCAGCTCAGCTGGCTCAGCATCTAGTAGTAGTGTTTTGAAAAGCCATTTCTCTATTGGATCATTAATAGAGTAGCGTATGGGCTCCTCCATATCGAGTAGTTTGAGCTTTGTCCTCGGGTCTTTTTCTAATGCTGATAAAAAGCGTATGCTAAAGCCTCTACCAGCGCCCTCGTATCCATGGATTGTTGCAGCAAATATTAGTCTATCATGTTTTCTCCATATTTTGTGAAGTAACGGCACATGTATTCCTGATGCCTCGTCAACAGCTACTATATCTCCACTAAGCCTTGTTATATCTAGGGGGCTCCAGTATTCTAGGCTGAATTTCTTGCCCTGTATCTCTATTATATACCCTCCTCTCTTTATAGGCCTAGGCTCTAAGCCGATAACCTCTGCTGCTTTTAACGCTAACTCCATTAATGATTGCACGTTTGAGGGGCTGGGAGCAGTGACCAGAATTCTGACTCTATGCTTATACTTCCTAAGCTCGTTGGCTAACCCTATTAATCCTATACCTACTGCACAGCTCTTGCCACGTCCTCTATCTGCTGTTACTACTATGACGTGTTTTTCTCTGCCAGGCTTCTCTATTAGCCACTCAATACTCTTTATTACCTTAACCTGGTCTTGCGTGACCGCTAGCTCGTAGAGTTTACGAGGAAAAATAGTCTTTTCAGGAATCTCTATCTTCTTTTCCAGGGTCTCTCCAGAACTAGTAGTAGACTCTGGTAACTTGATTATCTTATTACGATCAGCATCGTAAACGTATATACCATCATGTTCCAGCAACTTCTCCTCAAACCATTTTATGAATATATGTCTGGGCTCCGGGTGTCCGGGGACTACTAGGCTCATCTTAAACAATGTCTTTGCGGCAGGCCACTTAGACCAGTTGGGTGTCTCAAATATTATTATCCCGCCGCCACGCACCACTCCTACGAGTCTTCCCACATCATTTGGTTTCAAATCATTAGTCAGATCCAGCACTAATGCGTCAAAAGTTGTGCCAAGATAAGCCTCGCTAGCCTCATACCTCGCAGTAGTCTGGGCTAAGTACCGGGCCTTCTCCTTTATTGCTTGTCTAACAATTTCTTTACGTAGCTTTGCATCATCAAACTCGTCGTGAAAAACATATAATAGGCTAAGCTGCCTCTTCTTAGTTAGCCTGTACACTACACGCTCATAATATAGTAGCAACCTAGCAGTAAGCGCGCCAACTATCTCTGGATCAGAGCCTGAGATAACTACTAGTCTTCTATGCCTATTCTTGATAGAATCTTCTATAGATTTCCCAAGATTACGCATTAGTTTTTTAAAAATATTAGTTAGGTAATCATCTAGGTTCTCAACTATCTTCCTGGCTCTAGCCTCTATTTCTGGTTTTACCATTAAGCCTATCCTCAAGCATTGACGATAGTGCCTAGTAGGTCTTCAGCCTATTATCATTCTCTTTAACTGTTTTGCTAGCCTCTCGTATCTCTCGACATCCTCTTTGCTAAGGCTTGGCGGTACCTTTTCAAGTGCTTTTAAGAAGTGCTTCATACTTATAGGTCGTACTTTTAGTTCCTCTCTGAGAGCTATCATTGCTGCTTCTCTGCATACAGCCTCTATATCGGCACCGGTGTATCCCTCTGTTATTTCTGCTAGCTTCTCTAAATCAACATCATCAGCAAGAGGCATCTTCCTAGTGTGTATCTTGAATATCTCTAGCCTAGCCTCCTTGTCTGGTGGTGGCACGTATATTAGTCTATCAAATCTTCCAGGTCTCAGTAATGCTGGGTCTAGTATGTCCGGCCTATTAGTAGCACCAATGACCACTACTTGCGATAATGGGACTATACCATCCATCTCAGTGAGTAACTGGTTTACTATCCTATCAGTAACGCCGCTGGTATCATGCCGGAAGCCTCTCGATGGAGCTATAGCATCTATTTCATCGAAGAAGACTATGGCGGGCGCAACTTGTCTTGCTCTATGGAAGATCTTCCTCACAGCTTTTTCGCTTTCTCCTACCCATTTGCTTAGTATTTCTGGTCCTCTTACTGCTA
>CAZCAU010000020.1:0-23894 GCA_964496855.1 uncultured Desulfurococcales archaeon | reverse complement strand
TGTACATCATTCTAAGCATCTTGATGATCTTCTTAAGATCTATACGCGCTACCCGTGCTGCTAGTAGCTCCTCCCTAGCAGGCATTGTGGGAGCAACAGTTTCTTTAACAACCTCTTTCTCTTTTTCTCGAGGCTTTTCTTCGGCTACGACTGGTTTCTCAACTTCTTTCTTCTCCAGGGGCTTCTCCTCGCGTTTTTCCCTAACCTCGACCCTCTCGGTCATAACTGTTGGAGCACTCCTAATCTCGGCTGATGCCGATAGAGGTGGGACCTCGTGTTCCTCCTCTTCTTCCTCTAAAGGCTCTCTCCTCCTTACTTTGCTTATAGGGCTAGTCATATCCATAATAGCTGATTTTAGATCAATAATGCTCTCACGCAGAGCCTCAACTAGTTCTTTGAGTTCTTCCATCTCACGTGCTTCTTCTCTCTTCTCCTCACTCATTTTTTCCACACTCTTACTCATGGGTTGAGGAGGCTTGGGTTTAGTTAGACCATGATAGAGGAGGGGTTTTACAAACGTATTACATAGGGGGCAGTCACAGGCCCACGCCTCCACCCCCTTCTTTAACAGGCTGAGAGAGCCAGTACCAGCTATGACTATGTGTGAACCAATAAAGCTCATAACTGCTCCTATAAACGTGTAAAGGATGGTGCCAGAGATCCACCAAGTACTCAGGATAAGCATCCCAGCTACCAGCATAGATGATCCAAGCAGTATCATAAGCAGTATCCGTCTTCTCAAGATTCTCTGATATAAGATTTGATTTTGTAAAAAAAAGAGTAGTTGTTTTTTCAGAACCACTCATTAGCAATCCCTCCGCTACCCTAGCTCTATAGCACCGCCAGCGCTCGGCAGCGTTGCAGGCATACTCCTCTCAACAGTTAATGTAGCGCCCTCAGGCGGCCTTATCTCTACAATTAGCTTATCATAAGGCTCTAGAGAGTTGTCGGCACTGGTACCATTAAGGTATATCAGTAGTACAGCCTTCTCACCATACTCCAGAACAGCATCTGGATTCACGTTCTTTAGTATGACAAATACTGCCTCAGGCGATGTTGCTGTTGGACTTGGACTCTGAATATTCCATATAGCATTAACTAGATCGTATGTGGATAGACTAGATACTGCTGTTGTGGCTCCAGTGCTAGTATCCACCAAGTTTCCATTATCTGCATCATAATAGTATACCTTGCTATGAATATTCTCGTAAGAGACGTTGCCCGCAATTATTCTTATGGTTGTCTTGTCTGGGCTTAGGTCTACTGCTTGTCTTCCTGGAGCAACTTTTATTGGTACTGATACTGCGTAGACGTGTGTGCCGTTGGTTAGTCCTGTTATTGCTCCGTCGACTTCTAGTGCGCTACTTGCTTCTCCTAGGCCTCTGCTTATTACTTCTTTGCTCTTCTGTGTTGTGAAGAGACCCATGTTTAGTGCTACGAATGCTAGTGCTGCTGCCACGATGACGAATGCTATTAGTACTATGGCTGCCTCTATGCCTACTATTCCTTTCCTCCTCTTATTACGCACTTTTACCTCTCCTCCACAGAGAGCCACTTTTCGCCATGAGGGGGATTAGGTTGTCCCTGGTTTTAACAATTAGTGCTACAAGCGACTACTCGACTATTCTTGCATACAGGTTTAGTTTCGACTAGTGGTCGCCAGAGCAACTTGTTTTTATTATTGTACTCTACAGAATTCTTTACATAGTACTGAGCCGTTTAGGGGATGCAGTGATGGCTGTGCCTGGCAAGCCAGCCGAGTTCTTGAAGCTCTTAGTTGACGGTAGTGTTGTTACTGCTGTTTTCCTGATAAGACTGGAGGAGGGCATTGTTGCTTACTGGCCGCCAGATGCTCTTGATAAAGAAGCTGTTTTGACTTGTGATACTATTTCTGTCCCATTAAAGCCGGGATTATACTTTGTTGTAGGAGGAGATGATCTTACGACAAAGTATGTCGGCCTGGTGGTTGGAGAGAATGTTTTACTACTAAGAGTCTCAGAGAATATTCCTGCGGAGACGCTTGCTCAGGGGCTTTCAAGAGTCTATATGGTATTCAAGGAGAAAGGTCATGGCAGGATTAGAGAAGCCATGCATAAGAGGAAGAGAAGTAGTAGAGAGACAACACCTAGTACTAGGTGACCACCTAGGTATAGTGATGCGGTAAATGTCATAGCTACAAGGCTTGCAAGCGCGGGGACTAGGAGTCCACGACTAATTCTTCGTCCTAGTATCAGCATTGTTTTTAACCTTATTCTCTCCAGCATACTATTCTTTAAAACCTGGTAATCTGGTAGCCTCTTGTATAAGGCTAGGCCTTTTTCCTCAAGCTTGTAGTATACTCCCTCTCCTCTACCCCCTATGCGTCTGAATATTCTTATCGGGGGTCTCGAGAACACGTCTAGATAACTCTTTGCTCTCTCAGGGCTCAAACCCATGAGTTCTGAGAGTTTTCTAAGACTAAGCTTCATGCCTGGCGCATTAGCTAGGAAGACTACTGCTTTGTATATGTGGTGCGCCTCTGTAAGTTTTTTAACAATAACTGCTCGGCCAGAGCTATCGGTTTCACTAGTATCGATTTTTAGGCTCTTCCCTATGCCTAGGAATGATAATAATCTCTCAGCGTATCTTTTCCCCTCCTCGCTCAGAGCATAGAGGTTTTCTCCTCCACGAGCCCCTTTCCTGACTATAATGCCTTTTAACTCTAGTTTACGCAGGGCATCAAGAACAGCTTTTCTCCGCTCTTCTAGTAGTTCTGCAATACGCGTTGGTGTAAGGGGTTCTCGGCTCATGACAAGCGCGAAAACTATGTGAAGCTGGATAGTAGACCTAGCAAAATCTATCTTGCTATCAAGATCCCTCAACAACCGTATCTTAGCAGTAAGTGGCTCACTAAGCCTCAGCATCGCCACCACCGCCGCATCTTCTATATCCAGGACACTATGCCTAACAATACTCTAGTAATCATCCCCTAAAGTGGTTCTACTTCTCTTTATAGCATCATAATGATAAAATCTTAACGAGCCACTATCGTGTATAATCTATATATTAACAAGATAATACGGTGATACATACACGGGTATTACAGGCTAAGCCCTGTACTAATATACTCTTATGTAGGAATCTATTATAAATCTCCCCCGGGTGTGTAAAACCTTATGACTACACACAAGGATTTCAGAGGAATACTTGTTCCCCACATAACGCCTTTTAAGAGAGATGGCAGTATCGATACAGAAGCCCTAGAGGTACTAGTTGATTATTGGCTAAGATCCGGCGTACACGGCCTAGTACCATGTGCTAGCAATGGTGAAGGCCCCTACCTTACGCGTGAAGAACGTGCTAGTATCACTAGGCGTGTCCTAGAACTAGCTAGTAGCAGAGCACTAGTTATAGGAGCAGTTGCCGCGCCTGGTACGCACGAGGCTATAGCGCAGGCTAGACTACTTGCCGATATGGGTGTAGACGCTATCCTAGCTACGCCTCCATTCTATTATACGCCTGATAAGAGGGAGCTCTTAGCCCATTACCAGTATTTTCTCGATCATGTCGATGTACCGGTTCTCCTATATAATGTGCCCAAGTTTGTTGGGTACAGCATTGATATTAGTGTCTTAGAGACTCTTGTCGAAGAGTATAGCCAGATTGTCGGGATTAAGGAATCTAGTGGTGTTGCATGGATAGTAACGGAGATAACGAGGAGGTTTGGAGATAAGGTATCAGTATTTGCTGGTACTGGTGACACGTTGCTTCATACTCTCATGATGGGCGGTGCTGGTGGAATAATAGCTGTTGCAATAATAGCTCCTAGGATCTGCGTAAAATTATACAAGTCCTTTAAAAGTAAGGATTATGAGAAGGCTGTTGAGATCCAAAAGACTCTTACAAAAATAAACACTGTTATGACGAGAAGGTTTAACCAGATAAGTGCTACAAAAGAAGCATTAAGACTACTAGGCTTGCCAGGAGGTTATCCAAGACTACCCCTGCTACCACTAGAGTCTGGAGAAGTAAGAGAGTTACAGGGGTATCTAAAAGAGCTAGGCTTGTTGCGGCATGTGTAACATTTATTCTCCACCGTGTAGCAACTAGTTATTGGATGACAGTATATTGTCCTCGGCTAGGATATTTGATGAAAAAGCCCAGGATTATGATTCATGGTATTATCGTAACAAGCTTGTTGCAGAGCTAGAAGCCAGGCTCGTAGAATATGTTCTCAGGGATTCTCCTAGACCAGTAGTAGAAATAGGTGTTGGGACAGGCTTTTTCGCGTACAGGATAGGGTGCGAGTACGGTCTTGACCCCTCTGTTAAAATGCTAGAAATAGCTAAGAAGAGGCTTAGAGGGTTAACTGAGATTATTGTAGGAGTTGGCGAGAAGACTCCTTTCAGGAGTAATGTTTTTGGGACAGTACTTCTTGTCGTCACATTGTGTTTTGTAGACGATCCCTTAGCAGTACTAAGAGAGTCTTGGAGAATACTAAGGCCTGGAGGCGAGGTCGTGGCATGCATAGTGCCTAGAGATTCTCCTTATGGTAGATATTATCAAGAACTTGCTGAGAAAGGTCATCCCTATTACTCTTATGCTAGATTCTATACCGTTAAAGAAGTGGAGGCAATGCTTGTGGAGACTGGTTTTAGATACATGTATGGAAAAGGGGTATTGAGTACACTGCCTGGGGAGCAGCCTGTATGGGAACAGCCATCAGGAGAAGTTACGGGTAAGAGTTTTGTCTGTTTAAAAGCTGTAAAGGAGATGAGCCGGAATCGTGGCTAAAACTAGTTCTAACCAGTCACGAGTAGAGATTATAGGATTGAGTATAAGTGGAGAGATAAGCCCAGGTACTGATCTGGCTAAGCTACTTGTAGAATTTGCTGAGGAAAACAATATTGGTATAAGGGATGGCGATGTAATCGTTGTGACTTCGAAAGCTGTGTTAAAGTCTATGGGTATGCTTTTCAAAATAGATGACGTGAAACCCTCGTTTGCCGCTAAGCTGATCTCTAAAATCACGGGTAAGGATCCTAGAGAAGTAGAATTGATACTCCGGGCTTCTGATAAGATAATAGCCGTTGTCCCTATGAAGAATATCAAGAAAGGGCTTCTCGGGAAGATTACTAGGAATCCTGATGATGCACGTCTACTCTTAGAAAAAATACCTTCATTACTAGTTGTCACTACTAAACAGGGTCTTATAGCGCTTGACGGCGGTGTAGATTACTCTAATCTGCCCCCAGGGTACGCTATTGCTAATATAGTTGATTTTGACCAAGAGGCTAGAAGGATAAGAGAAGAGATAATGAGGCTTACCGGGAAAAAAGTAGCTGTCGTAGTCTCTGATACAGAGACTAATACTAGTGGTAAGCTAGGCACAATCGATATAGCTGTCGGCTCTGCTGGTATTAAACCAGTCACACCCTATTTTGCTTCTAAAGACCGGTACGGCAGGCCAAAATTCGGCGGTATAGATATTGTAGTAGATGAGATAGCGTCAGCAGCTGCTCTACTCATGGGGCAGACTAGCGAGGGCATCCCGGCAGTTATTATCAGGGGGCTCAAGTATGAGGAGAGTGATGAAGGAGTAAACCAGTATAGGCTTGGTGTAAGTGGTTTATCGTTAAGCATAATATTGAAAACAATACTAGTAAGACTAGTACATAGACTCTTTTATAGGGGCAGGAGGCCATGATTAGCCGGGACCAGGCATTCGAGCTTCTGAAAAGTAACCTGAGAGACCCCAAGATGGTGAATCATTGTATAGCTGTAGAAGCTATTATGAGAAAACTAGCTCGGAGACTAGGAGAGGATGAAGAGTTATGGGGGCTGGTAGGGCTTCTACACGATATAGACTATGATTTAACGGGTAGAGATGAGAAGAAGCATGGGTTACTAGCTCTCGAGATCTTGAGAGATAAGCTGCCTGAAGAAGCCTTGGAGGCCATAGCTGCTCATAACGAGCATAATGGTTTCAAGCCCTCTCTTGAGAATTCTGTAAAGATAGCGCGTGCACTTAGAGCTGCTGATCATCTCTCCGGCTTAATAATAGCGACCGCACTAGTAATGCCTAACAAGAAGATAAGCGAGATACGTGTTAAGAGTTTGAAGAAGAAGTTTAAGTCAAAAGATTTCGCGAGAAGCATTGATAGGGATAGGATTAGAGAGATAGAAGAGCTAGGACTGAGTCTAGACGAGTTTTTTGAGATAGGGTTAGAGGCATTAAGAGAGATAGCTGGAGAACTAGGATTATAGGACAGGTAGTAAGCCGGGTGCATAGCCTCTCTTGAGCCCTCAGTGGTTTACCATAGCACCCACAATAAGGATTTCAGGATTATGTCATAGTATTGTGAGAGGAGAGCCTTATACAACATGTAGTATTGGATGCACTTATTGTTACGCACAATGGCATAGAGGGCCTCCCGGCAACCCCACCGCTATACCGGGTGTGTTAAGCCTTATAGATATACTCGGAGATGTACGTGGGAAAGGCTTGTACATACCAGTTAGAGTGGCAGCACTAAGCGATCCTTTCCAACCCGCTGAGAAGCAATGGAGACTCGTACTAAGGCTTCTCAAGAAGAGCATTGTTAGGAAAGTACACGTGATCTTGAATACAAAGCTGTCACCACCCGGCCAGGAATACTGGGATGTTATGGAGAAAGCCGCTGCTAGCGACTTGCTGTTACTTCAGGTATCTATAACGAGTCACTCGGTATCTAGAGATCTACTCAGGATAGTAGAGCCAAGAGCGCCAGAGCCTGATGAAAGGCTCAGAGTCGTAGAGAAAGCTTCTAGCCTAGATATACCGGTGGTAGCTAGGATACAGCCATTCATACCGGGCATAAGTGATAATGATCTAGAGAGCCTTGTATCAAGCATAGCTTCTGCCGGAGCCAAGATGATTATATTAGAGTTCCTCAGAGCCGAGAAGAAATACCTGGAGAATTTATCAAAGATTCTAGGCAAGTACAGTAGTATATACAATGCTAAATGGGAATCTTATACACCTAGAACAACAAGTGAAGAACCAAGATTGCTACACCCGCCCCTCGACTACCGGTTAAGGATAGCAGAAGAGTTATCAAGACTTGCACGGAGAGCAAAGATGGGGTTTCAGACTTGCAAGGAAGGTCTTTTCCACTTACACCACCCGTTTTCCATGGATTGCTGCGGCTTTGGTTACTTGTCTCCTACTCCTCATAGAAGACCCCACTTGGCTGATCTGTATAAGGTACTAGTTATGAAGACTAGTATAAGCCTAGACCAGGTATCGGTGAACGAGATATGCAGGTTAGAGAATAGTAGACTATTATGTAGTGATAAGCTAGGCTCTATGCCGCGTTGGCTGAGGAGATCATTTGTACTACATGAGCGTAGATTAGAAAAGATGCTCAGAATCCCCGAGTATGTATTGAAGCTTTCTCCAGCAATAGGTTTTGGTGAAAAAGGGTATTTTGCTAGGTATAAGCCTCTATCCTCATAGTCCAGGAAAAAGAATATGTTAGAGCTAGTAGTACACTGTCACTTTGGCTCACGAGATATCAGGTTAGTCAATGGATGTTCTGGTACAAGTGGTGAAAGCCATAGTACCTGGTATAGTGGTGGCGGGTACTTGAAGCCCATTGATTTAAGCCTATTCAATGCCTTAGCTAGTTGTTCTATCTTCATTCCTAGCCATAACTCATCGTCTTGAGCCCCAGCTATAGATCGTGCTCCGCCACACGGTATTGTGAGCCATGGCGTCTTGCCTTGCATCGTAGTAGCTACTATCTCGCAAGCTGCATGACCATTGAAGTCGGAGACTGGCTTATGACTGGTGCTGTCAAAGTAGCTTACTAGTAACATATATGCTTGAGCAGAGTTTACCACAAGTATTACTCCATCAGGGTCTTCTCCTATATTATCAAAGTACTCTAGAGGAGCGAATAGTGCGGACTTGTATTCGTCCATGGGCGGGACATGCATTGATTCTGTAAGTTTCTTGAACAACTCCTCGGTATAACCGAAATACATTATCCATCTCTCCATCAAGTCTTCTGGAGGAGCTTTAAAGCCAAGAATATAATTACCCACAACACACAGATCTACATTTCTCTGCTTTCACACCGATAGCTTTCCCATACACAGCTGCAAGTTTAATAACTTGGCATAATGCCAGGTTCTTGTCAGCATACGGTATAGATGCTATTTCCTTAAATAGTTTGAAACCAACTGGCTCTCCCTAGGCTTTATTATCTCGTTTACATCCCTATGCAGAGAAGAATACTTGCCCATTAAGCAACCACCATAACAGAATCTGCTGATTAAAATAATCTGCACCTGGGATGAAAAATATTTTCCATGATCAAACACCTTCTACGGGAAACCCGTTCATAGAAACATACGTTAATATCCTTGAAATACCTAAACAAGATGATGTGGTAGGAATTGCCTATGAGTACAAGAACTCTCCTATTATTTGGTCTAGTCATCGGCATAGTGGTAGCTGTTATACCAGCATCAATAGCATATCATGATCTCTCCACAAGGTACGATAATATTGTTAAAGAAAAAGAGGCTCTGGAAGAGAGATGCCAGGCGCTAATCGGGGAGAAGACAAGTCTAGAAAAAGCCCTGAATGAGTGTAGTAGCGAGAAGAACGAGTTACTAAAAAAGCTGAGCAGCTTAGAGGAGATCAAGGAGACTCTTGAGATAAAAATTAATGACTTAATTAATGATAAAAAGGCTCTGCAAGCAACAATTAATACTCTGCAAGAGAGGATAGACGAGCTTGTGCATGAGAACGAGTATCTTAAAAACATGCTTATAGCTAATTCAACAGAGCTTGCCAATATTGTTGCGAAGATATACTTTATGAATTTATGGTATGGTGTCTACATGAATCTGACAGATCTTTATAATTTCTACGACAAAATAATGTTGTCAGAGTCTATTAATGCTGTAAAAGATGTTGTCAATCTAGACGAATTCCGAGACGAGACAGATTATAGGTATATACATGTGTTTGAGAGAACGCTTTTCTGGTTCTCCTATTACTCGGACAACTTTGTACGTTATATTGATCCAGAGAGCATGAGCATAAATGTCACACGCGAAGTATACATGTTGTCTAATGAGACCTGGGTTAACCAGGGCGGAGACTGTGATGACCTAGCGTTATTCGTGTACTCTGTCTTAAAAGCTACGCAGCTTGATAATGAGCACGTATACTTGATCTCATGGTACACAACCGAGGGTATAGGACATAGAGCTGTACTAGTAGTGCGAGAAGAACCTAATAGCAAGTTTATCTATATTGTTGACCCAGCAGGAAACTACATTAATGATCTAAGAATGTTCCTTAAACTACACATACTAGATAGTAGTGATAGAGAATGGGTAGTGTACCTGGATCCTCTAAGAATGTATAGTCAAATCAAGTTCTTCCTCTATAATAGATCACTAGCAGAGATAATATACTATGACCATATGCTTGGGAAATACGTTGATAAACCAGTGCTACACGAGTACACGAGCGCAATTGATGCTCTGTATAGGTGGATTAGGATATACTGGGGGGTCACTAATCTCGCCGGGATTGACATAGATGATGTAGGAGTGCACGAGAGTTTTACTAGTATAGAAGAAGCTGGCAGGTGGATTCAAAACCAGTAGTGGCTTAGATGTAGCCGAGGGATCTAAGTCTCTCCTTAATTTTTTCCTCTTCTTCTTTGGATAGAGATGTAGATGACTCTGTTTCTGATAAGATCTCGTTAAGCATGAACTCAACTAGTTCCTCAACACTAGAGAATCCTCCTTGTTCTTTAATGAACTTCTCTGCTTTTTCATATAATTGTCTTGAGATACGTATTGAGACTTTGTCTTCAGACACGGTATATCCCTCATGCATTTTTGTATATTAATGTTATTAAAACATATGCCAAGACATAGCTGTGTTTGCGATAATTAGTAGGCTTCTTTATAAACAACTAGTGTTATTGAGAACACTATTAATGCTATGAGGAAAGCCTGGTAGAGGGAGAGAGCCTGGTTTAAGAATACGTACGCTAGTATAGAGGCGCCTACCGGCTCGCTAAGAGATATTACTGATACGGTGCTTGACTTCATGTATTTTAACAAGTAGTTCATGAGCGTATGCCCGCCAAGCATTGGCAGGATTGCTAATAGTACAAAATAACCGTAGGTGGTCAGGGTAAATCCTGTAAGAGCTGTGCTTGCTATCAGGGCGTAGAAGAGTAGGAATAATGCTGCAAAACCATATGCCGGTATAACGTATTGTAGGAGACTTATCTTTTTACGTGCGAGCCTGCCAGCGCTAAAGTATCCTGTTGCCGCTACTGCACCGATGAATGCTAGTATTACTCCTTTAAGGCTATAGCTGGTAGGACTAGTTGCAGGATTTACCAGGAGTACAACACCTGTAAAGCCCATGAATAATCCTATGACTTGCACTATTCTTATCCTCTCCTTAAATAATACATAGTCTAGCAACAAGTTGTATAGTGGGAACGAATCAACAATGGTGACGCTTATCGATACAGGTAAGTAGAATAATGACTCCATCCATGAGAGAAAATGTAGTGCTAGAAACATTCCAGAAATAAGACAGTAGCCTATGATCTTCTTATCATTATATACTATCTTCTCGCCTATGAAGAGATTTATGACAAGCAATATTATGAAAGACAAGACTAGGCGCCAGAACGCGCATGGAACAGCTCCTGCTCCTGATAACAGTACTAGTATCGACGCTGAGGATATGGATATGAAGACTACTAGGACAAGTAGTGCTAGCCATGCTTTGCCTAGCATCCCGCCTACTTGCATGCTTGGGAGACCTTAATACAAAAACATGTATAATAGATATAAGTTTTGGCTCAACTAGTACCATGTGCTTCTAAGAGCTCGCGGCAGAAGGCTCTCGCTAATGCTAAGTCACGGGCAACTAGTCTTACCTCGCCTAGACTAGAGGATGCATAGCGCGTAATCGTTTCCACCATAACTCTGGCAGCTTTACTGTAGGATAAGCCTCCGATACCAGTACCCATTCCCGGGAGCGCTATCTTCTTTAAGCCAAGCTCCACGGCTTTCCTCAGAGCAGCATCTGTTGCACGTCTTACTTTCTCACTACTAGTCCTCATAGCCGGTCTCTCCATAGTTGGTGCATGTATTATGTACCTAGCTTTAAGCCTCCCACCACTTGTTATTATGGCTTCACCTACTGGTACAGGAGCCTTGCTCCGGGCTTCAGCCTCTATTTCTGCCCCACCTCTCTCTTTTATCGCAGCTGCTACACCACCACCCATAATCATAAGGCTATTAGCAGGATTCACGATAGCATCTACTTCTTGGTCTAACAGATCACCATACACTACTACTACTCGTAGCCCTGATAGTATTTTCTCACACACAATCTTCATACGTATCAAGCCTAGAGGTAATTTTAAACTACCTAATAGTTAAGGATAACTTAGGATGGTGTAGTAGTAATGGCGAACAGCATACTTGTCGTCGAAGAAAAGATCACTAGATGGCTTGAATGCGGGGAAGAGCTCAGCGAGAACGATGTCAAGTACCTGGGCACACTCCTGGGCCAGCCTACCCGTAAGAACGACGTGTTATTGACACGCTATAACGATGTATTTAGAAAACTCGTGCAGAAAAACTGTGTCGAGATAGATAACGATACTAGTATCTGCATATACTCGTGGAACCCCCGGGCTTATGTGAGATATTTCCCAGTAGCACTACATGCTACTGGGACCATACTATTGTTCAAGAAGGATTGTAGAGTAGAACTAGTTGCATGGCCTATCCATAGAAGCATGGATCCCGAGGTTAAGGGTGTAGAACTACCCCTAGATGAGAAACCAGTAGAGGTTACTAAGCGTGTGGATGGGTGGCAGATAACAGCATATTATGATAAAGTACTAGATAAGTGGATGCTCGCAACCCGGTATGTGCTTCACAACATGTATTATGAGAGAGGGAGACTACATATCGAGAATTATGGAGAGATAGTGAATCCGTATGTTGAAGTAGCAGACTATGTTGCGAGAAGAGACGGATTATATGATGTTCTTAAAGGGTTTGAAGGCTGGACTTTTACATTTGTGTTAGAAGGACCTGAGCCCGCAATAATTAGGCCTCCACAGCCTATACTAATAGAGGAGTATATGGATAAGTATAGATTGCTACTAGTTACTGCTAGAAAACCCGGCGGCGAGTTATTAACAACTAGCGAGTCAGGTAGTATACTTGGCTGGAGGACTGTAGAGGTGGTCAAGACTGATAAGACTATTAGAGAACTCTTAGAAGATGCTAAGCACATGCTTGACACGAGAAGCCTTATGGTTAGACTAACAGGAGATAAGGAGACCCCGCTTCTCTACGAGCTTAAATCAGAGGTGTACCCGGATGTTATGAGGTTTATACACAACTATGATGCTAAGTCGTACATGTTGCTTGCTATGAGAGGTATTAGTGATAAAGTATTAGAGATTATTAAAGACGACAAGGTTAGGGAGAAAGCTAGGAGACTCGAGGAACAGGTATTGGAGGTCAAGAGTATTCTCGAAGAATTAATAAGTAAGAGCCCTGATAAGCTTAGAGAATACGTCTTGTCCAAACCAGAGCTAAGACCACTAGTTAGAGATCTAGGCAAGATAGCTGAGACCAGGGCTTATGATAGAGTTGCTAAGAAAATGCTTGCACTAGTATTAACCGATAAGAGTATTTATGAAGCCGAGAATATCGTCAAGGAGCTACTAAGCGATCTCAGAAATCTTAGTTCAAAGGATGGAGAGCAGGGATGAGCGCATACCCAGTAGTCTTAGAATCTACTAGTAGGCTACTATCTAGACTTGGCTATGAGCTCGAGTTCTTCAAAGAGCCTAGAGAAGAGCCTGAGAAGACGAGTATCAAGTTCAAGGAGATAATTAACGAGTTTGCAAACGGGGTAGGTAGAGCAAAGAGTATTGCTGATAAAGTCTTGTATACGCATCAAGCAGAAGCATACAATGCTCTAAGTAATGGCGAGAATCTTGTACTTATAAGTGGTACGGGATCCGGGAAGACAGAGGCTTGGATACTCTATGCCATTAAACATCGTGTTAAAACACTAGTAGTATACCCCACGCTGGCTCTCTCTCAAGACCAGATAGAACGTATAGAAGACTATTATGCAAGCCTAGGACTAGATGACCGGGTACTCGAGATAGACCGTCCAGAGATAGAGAGACTTGGGGGACCCTCTAAGGCTGCCGAGAAAGCATCCTCAGCACTACTAGTTGTCACCAACCCGGCATTCTTAATGGCTGATGTAAAGAGGATGGCTGAACCATATATTAGGGGAAGGAAAGGCGTACTAGACGAGTTTCTTAGAAGAGTAGACCTGATAGTTATAGATGAGCTAGACTTCTATGGTTCTCATGGAGCTACACTACTTTTATCAATAATAGAGCTTGTAGTAAGATACTGTACCAGTAAGAAGCCACAAGTAGCTGTATTAACAGCAACACTTGGTAATCCCGAGGAATTAGCATCTTATCTAACATCGTTAAATAACAGACAGACACGTATTATTAGAGGCAGAGCATTTAAGCCTGAAAACCACGTATACCTGGTTCTCGGTAAAAATCTTCGCAAAACCTGGGAGCTCTTAAGAGACAAGAGGAGAGAGGTTGTCGAGAAAGCTCCTGAGTTGCTAGAGTTCCTGGATAATTATGACTTATTCCGTGACAGAGCATATCTAGTAATGGAGCTACTAGAGGCTTCCGGCATCAAGATACCATGGCCGGGGATAGACTTCGTAGAAATACTAGCAGAGTATGCCATGGTTGATGAAAAAGGAGTCACCATTGTCTTCACGCCAAGCATAAGATCCGCGGAGAATTATGCAAAGAAGCTAAAAGCCAGGCTTGTAGAGGAATACGGTCTCCCCAAAAATATTGTTGATGAAGCTATAGCAACTCATCATCACTTGATATCTTCTGAGAGGAGGAAGCTCATAGAAGAAAAGCTTAGGAGTGGAGACATAAGGATAGTATTTACTGTACGCACGTTATTACAAGGAGTTGATATGCCATCTATAGCAAGAATAGTGCATTATGGGTTACCAGTAGATGTTAGAGAATATAAGCAGAGAGAAGGCCGTAAAGGTAGGAGAGAGATAGCATTTACAGAGACAATAATAATACCAGTGACTCCCTGGAACAGGAGATTACTGGAAAATGGTGTAGAGGGACTAAGGGAATATACTTCTATGCCTTTAGAAAACATTATTATTAATACTAGGAACAAATATGTCATCCTCTTTAAATCATTATTTAAGGTCCTGAAGACTCGGGGAGAAGACCTTACTGAGGAGGAAGAGGAGCTTCTAAGAGAATACAGGCTGATAAACTATAGGCCGACGCTTCATGGTAGGGCTGTTTTTCTTACTGATAAAGGCCGTATTGTCTGGAGAAACTTAAACTTCTACGAGTATGGTCCACCCTATGGTGTTGCAAAAATACTTGTAAAGCCTGATGGTAGCAAGGAGAGGATTGGCGATGTGTCAAGAAGAGATTTTGTAGAAAAGTATCAGCCTGGCTGTTTTGATTATAGTTCTGATACAGTGGTTGTCTCGGCCTCTAGTAGGAGTATAGTGTTAGAGGATATAGCTTATGCTATTAGAAATGTAGGTTTCTTATCAGATGCGTGGCAGGCTTATTATAATCTTAAGCTAAAAATGGGTGAAGAACCAGATATTCTCGGCGACTACTATAGTGGTAGACTCACTAGTAACGTTGTAGCTTATGTAAGAGTGCCGAGGAAGGGTTTTGGAGAAGTAGTGGAGGAGCCTGCGGAAGTATACTGGGTTATAGAAGCTAAGAAGCCTAGACTTATACGGCGAGAAGACGGGTACACTATTATTTATCCGAGGGAAAAGATCCTACTAGACGCGCCGACTAGTGGTAGGTATATAGATTACTCGTATGGCTACTCATACGAGTTGGATCCGAGAGAGAATATTGATGCTATAAGAGCTGGCCTGGCATCATTATTAGTGTTTCTAAGACTTTCTAGTATGAGGATAAGTCTTACAGAGCTTCGTTATGCCGTAGAAGAGGCTCCTATGAAGCGCTTCTATATCTGGGAGAGCGAGAGTATAGGATTGCTAGAACTCATTGATTGGCGTGAACTTGTTAAAGAACTTAGAAAGTATACTCCTCCGAGCATATTCAACAACCTGTTATGGGCTGTTGATAGTGATGCCGCATTATGGATTAGCTTGAAAGGATTAGGCTGGGACAAGCTCAGGGAGCTTGTTCTGAGAGCCCTAGACTACATCATGGGTGTGCATAGGATAAGTATACGCGGGTATGGAGAACTCTATATACCAAAACCATCGCCAGAGCAGAGACTAGTAGCTATGGCTTTGATGAAGTATAGTATGGAAGACGAGAAGTACCTGGTAGGACTCTTTGATGGGAGAGAAGGCAGAGTCATAGAGGTGAGGCTCAGCGATGCAGGTGGAGAAGATGTAAGGCGATTAGTAGAGGTCATGAGCAGGTATATTGATAAAGACTATAAGATACTACACTATGCGTCAGATGAAGACTTATGGAAGCTTGCAGAGAATTCTCTAACTCTCAGGCTGCTAGTAGAAAAGATAATTGATAAGAGGATACTAGTAGATGTCCATGAAGAGGCTAAGAGGATACTAGGAGTAGAGAAGGCCCCATTAGGAGATGTTCTCGCTGCGCTTGGATTATCAGGTATGGAGAGGTACATCGATAGTATTGATCTTAAGAAGATAGCTAGCGGTAATGCAAAATTACTAGAGAAGATCAAGACCATGATCGCTGGAAGAGCAAGAAGTATATACATGCTATACCTTGTTCTCAGAGAGATCGAGAAGAGTAGACCTTAAAGATCATTTAACAATACGGGGTAGCAGATATATTGTTCCATCCCGTCTAGCAACCTTATATGCCTTATCCATAGAGTATAGCCATGCAACAATTGCTGCTATAACAGCATCAATCTCATCTTGTGTTAACAGCTCTAGCCTTATACTCCCTGTATCTATAAACCTCTTAATAACGAGATACGGGTCACTATACCCTGTGTTAAGAACAGCGCTTCTCGGATGAGTCTCTATGACTTCTAAGCCGTGTTCTTCAAAGACTTTTTTTAGGAACCATGCTCTTTCAACAAGCATTCTCATACCCCTAAGTCCTAGAGGCAGGACCCTATAACCCATTTGGATAAGAGCCTTATCTACATCGCGGAATCCTCTAAGCCCTGGAGCCGTGAGAGGCGAGTCTATAGCTACTATCCTGGCTTTACGATTTACTACTAGTCTTACTATCTCATCATCTTTCCTGAGACTAGTAACTAGTACTAGTTTGCCAGAAGATACTATTGCTATCCCCGTCTTCTTGAGAGAAGACCCTGCTAGATCAATGCCAGCTACTACTAGTTCTTTCATTGAGTGGTCTACACCCTACTGCTTCTACTACTCTTAGTAATCTCGAAGCCGTGTATTTTAACAAATATCTCTTATAAAAGAAGCCTATTATTCTAACATATAGGGGGAAGCTTATCTTAGCACCACTAGCTTGTGGATGACCACCTCCCCCGAGATTATATGCTATTATCCTTACATCACACTTGCTGCTTCTCAGAGATAAGCCGCCATCATTTCTCAAAACACCTATTATATGGGCTCTCGTCCTAGATGCTAGAAATGCTGCTGCGATACTGCTGCCTGGGGGCCCTCTAGGCTTTAACGTTATAGCGATAATCGTATCATTAGCTCGTACTACTAGTAGTTGCCTCAAGAGCTTCTGATACCCTTTGAGCTCGGCATTTACATAGTTTTCAACAGATTTCTCAAGATCGCTATCCCATAAGACGCCCTTGTAGAACTTATCTATCACCTTCCTCTTCCAAGCTTCTCCATGCTCCTCCTCGCCACGCCCAACAGCTCTGAACAGCTTTGGCGCTAGGGGATGATCCCATGCCCATAAATCTGCTGCACATGTTGCTTTGACAAGTTCTTCCAAGTCTGATGGGGGCAGAGTATCGTGGATTTGGGTGCATACTTGTATACTACGCCAGCTGCACATGTACTTCTATCGATAACAAGCTTTACCCCGGCTCCTCTAATACCTTCAACCCACTCTTCATCCCAGACATGGTGATCATACCATTCTACAAGTGCTTCACGCTTAGTCAAGGCTTCTAGCATAGGTTTAATACTTTCATAAGTATCTTTGTTCAAGCTTAGATCACATATAACTAGCAAGTCATCTTTATTAATCCCATCTACTACTCCTTTTAACACGTTATGGAGATTATAAGGCTCCGCAAACAATATACGTGCCTCATCAGGTGCTACGCCTAGAACCCGTAGAATAATAGCTGCTGACGAGACCCCGTCTAAGTCTGTATGCGTGATTATCCAGGTTGACGACATAGTGTTGTCTCCCATACATCTCGTCATAATCAAGAATAATAGGAATGCGAGTACAAGTATTAGGGTGTTTCAGGATTTTGTAGCAACAACTACTTTTTCTCCTAGAACAGACTCTATCTCCTCAGGATCTAAGGGCCCTATCCTCAGTATTGTGGGGGGCTTTGTTGTCACATCTATGACTGTTGAGGACAGGCCATACCTGGCAGGACCCGAGTCTATGACTAGGTCTATGAATCCGTCTAGCTGAGCAATAACTTCATCAGCAGTTCTAGGTGATACGGCACCACTTATATTAGCACTAGTACCTGTTATAGCTCCGCCGCACATCTCTGATAACGCTATTGCTACTTTATGATCCGGTACCCGCAGACCTATCTTACCAGTGCCTAGCGTTATAAGATCTGATAACCCGGGTTTTGCCTCAACGATTATTGTCAAGGGGCCGGGCCAGAAGTTCTCGGCTAGCATGAGTGCTTTCTTGGTCATCACACCGTATTTAAAAGCCTGGCTTGTATCTGATAGTATTAGTGGTATCGGTTTGCCAGCCCGCTTCTTCATCTCATGTATCCTTTTCACAGCTTCCTCATCACTAGGTAGCGCGCCTAATCCATAAACAGTGTCAGTAGGGTAGGCTACTACCCCGCCTGTTAAGATCACTGCCGCTGCTTTTCTTATGAGTTCTGCCTCAGGGTACTCTGGGTCTATCTTTAATACTCTCGGAAATGCCATGCTACTCACACCATCATTGTCTTCTACACTTATTTAGGTCATCGCGGGATTTTTATCTATCTTAGCTATAACAAGATGCTAGACCCCTGGGAGGCTATACATGTCATGGAGCACGAGTGCAGATATGCTAGAATTACAGCTTCTAACACATGGCCTAGTGACACAGCAGTATACTATTCTGTCGTACATGATACCAGAGCTATGGGGGAGAGTAGAGGATTAGAAGAAGAAATCATTAAGACTCTGAATACCATAAGAACCAGGTATAGTCTCGACGACCTAGGAAATAACCTCGTAATTAGAGCTCTTAGACAATTTTATTGGAGAATAGGGATTGACCCGACAAAAAAGAGGCCTAGTAGTGAAGCACTAGTACGCAGAATTCTCCGAGGAGATGATCTTCCAAGGATAAACTGCATAGTAGATTCTGGTAACTTGGCTAGTCTAATCACACTAGTGCCTGTAGGATTATACGACTTAGACAAGGTTCCTGAGCCCAAAAGGATTATGCTTAGACAAGCTTTGCCAGGAGAAGTTTTCGAGCCTATAGGTGGTAAACCAATAATTCTAAAAGGAGGCGAGCCTGTAATGGTTTCCGGTAATATCATAATGTTCCTCTACCCGTACCGTGATAGTGTGAAGACAATGATAAGCAGTGATACTAGGAGAGTACTAGTAGTAGCTGCTGGTGTGCCGGGCATAGATGATGAACAAGTAGCTAGAACTACTAATCTGGTCTCCGAATATATTACTAGATTCTGTGGTGGGAGAATAGCTTGTAGCACTACCAAGATTATTCTATAAGGTGCATAGTCTTGGGAGAATATGGTTATTTGAGAAAACTCGCACTCGAAGTATCAGGTATTGTAGCAGGGTATCTGAGAGATCATCTTGGTGATCCTTTTTATGCTAAGCCTAGATCAGGTGACTCAATAATCGCTGACATCGAGGCAGAGAAACTTGTTGTCACACTGCTTAGGAAGAGAGGGTTTGATGGCTTAATAGTATCAGAAGAATCCGGGACCATAAGAGGGAAGAGCGAGGACTTAGTAGCACTTGTAGATCCTCTTGATGGAAGCACTAATTATTCTAGCGGGATACCATGGTGTAGTGTGAGCATAGCTTTTGCTATAAATAATGGGAAGAAAACGGTCCTGGAAGACGCTGTTGTAGCTGGAGCTATTGCACCAATTAGTGGAAGCCATATAATTAGTTTTGAGAAAAACGATGGAGTATTCATTGATAACACGAAGATAGAGGAGCTAGGGAATCCTAAACCTATAGTCTTTGTATACATGGAGGAACCAGAGCCAGCAGTAGTTGTATACAAGTACAGGAGTCTCTCGCAAACACGGTATAAGAGAAGCGTTAAAGTGAGAAGCATGGGTAGTGCCGCTCTTGAGCTAGCCTATACTGGTCTTGGATTAGGAGAGGCATTCATAGATGTAAGAGCCAAGCTAAGGAATATCGATATAGCTACAGCTGCAGGAATAGTCAAAGAGATGAATGGCAAAGTAACTAATGTTCTTGGTAAACCTATTGAGACTAGACTAGACATTGTTGACAGAGTTAGGAGCGTTATTGCAGGAGCTACTATTGAACATTATGAGATGATAACTAGGAGTATCAGAGATAGTGGTTTAATAGATTATTTCAGAAAAATAGAGACAGGCTAGAATAATAGCTTCTCGAAACGTGATAGAACTTTTCTCCCCCTCTTAGTGACTAATACAGTGTCTTCTATACGTACTCCTATAACTCCGGGAATATATACTCCAGGCTCTACAGTAACAACCATTCCTGGTTTTAGAGTTTGCTTCTCCTCTGGTGCAAGTCTTGGTTTTTCGTGAACACTTATACCGAGGCCGTGCCCTAAACTATGTGTAAAGTATCTTGAAAAGCCTTTCCTGTCCAGAATTGTGCGAGCTATCCTATCAGGCTCGGAAGACTCTCTGCCAGGACTTATAGCATCTAAGCCTGCTTGTTGCGCCTCGTATACTATCTCGACGATTTCGCGCGCTTTACTACTGGGAGAGCCTATAGCGAACATTCTTGTAATATCTGAGCAATAACCATGCCATTTAGCACCAATATCTACGAGGAGTAAATCACCGCTAACACCTTTAACCATACCTGGTTTTGCATGGGGATTAGCAGCATTGGCTCCTATAGCAGCGATGATCGGGAACGAGAACTCCGAAACACCATTTCTCCTAAGCTCTTCTTCTAGTATACCAACATATTCTAGCTCTGAGACGCCCGGGGAGACCCTATCCACGAGTTTTCTGAGAGCACTCTCCGTTATCCTGACAGCCTTTGTTATAGCCTCTATCTCGTCATCTTCTTTTATCATTCTCATAGCTGTTATCCTCTCTGAAAACTCTACAATCTCGTATCCTCCAAGCTTCTTGATTAACTCGTCTCCAATACTCTTAACTACCATGTTGTAATCACATGCTATACGCTTAGGATTGATACTTTCAATGACACTGGCTATGGCGTCTAAGTATTTTTTCTTTATAAGATAAGACCCATCAAGCGGTAGCTCGTACCTGTAATAAGCTTTTACCTCGACATCCCTGATCTTATTTTCACTAATGGCCCTGGTATACTCCAGTAACGGGACAAGTAAGACTCCCCATCCCTCTCTCGAAGCTATTAGTGCCGAGCCAGCCACGTCGGCTCCTGTGAAGTATCTTATATTCTCCTCACTGACTACTAGGGCGGCATCAATGTTTTCCTTGTCTAGAGTATTAACGAGTTTATGAAACTTGGGCTTAATACTCATGGCTCTAAGCCAGTAAATCATTCTCTCTCATAGGATATAAATCTGAGAGAAGTATTGCAGGGATTCTTTATTCAAAAACTATGAGTACATCGTTTTTCTTAACTTTAGATCCAGGTGATACCTTGACTTCTTTAATAATACCGTCTCTCGGAGCCTGGATCTCGTTTAGCATCTTCATAGACTCTATAATGAATAGTACATCGCCTTTCCTAACACTACTCCCCTTCTCCACCTTGACTTCTAGGACTATACCTGTGAGCGGTGATTTGAGCTCTGAGAATACTCTGCTCTTCTTGCTAGCCATGGATTTCTTCTGCGCATCCGTGTTCTTAGATATTTTTCTTACTAGTCTTGCTGGTTTTACTTCGAGCTTATCTATATATACTGGTGTGCCTCCTAGGTATAGTTCTCCCTCTATACCCTCCTTTACCATAACTGTTGTCCTAGGAGTCTTCACCAGGTATAGCTTAGAATCTATTTCTTCTATCACTGCTTTCTCATAATACCCTATGTTAGTCTTAAGCATGTACTCCTGGGAACCATTCTTCTCAAGCACAACGTTTAGGTCTAAACAGTCTATCTTGACCTTAATTTCTCTCTCATAAATACTCACTCTAGATCACCTATGAAGCTATATGTATGTGTATAAAGCCATCTTCTACGAGTAGAGAAGTGATTATGGCTTCTATGCTTGTTGTTCTCACGAGACCTGTGCTTAACGAGTGCTATGAGGAGAGCTTTTTCTGCTAGCTTCTTCTTTATCTTCTCTATATAAGTCGGCATCTTCTCTTCAAGAAACGTGGTGTATATGTCTCCTCTCACGTAGTCGGGATCCTCGAATATCTCTCTTAGTATAGGTATGTTTGTCTCAACACCACTGACAATATACTCGGCTAATGCGCGTCTCATCCTGGCAATAGCTTCTTCTCGTGTAGAACCCCATGTGAGAACCTTGGCTATGAGTGGGGAGTACTTGGTTGTTATCTCCATGCCTCGTGTAACACCAGAATCTACTCTAACCCAGGGTCCTGAGGGTTCTCTATAGTATTTTAGTACTCCTGGTGACGGCTTGAAGTATTCGAGCGGGTTCTCAGCATTTATCCTAGCCTCAATCGCGTAGCCCCGTAGCTTTACATCCTCTTGCGAGAAATCTAGGGGCTTATCTAGTGCTACTAGTATCTGGTTCTTTACAACATCTACTCCTGTGACCAGTTCTGTCACGCCATGTTCTACCTGGATCCTGGTATTCATTTCCAAGAAGTAGTATGAGCCCGAAGAGTATAGGAACTCTAGGGTACCAGCATTAGAATATCCTAGTTTCTCAGCAAATCTCCTAGCCGCGCTTGCAAGCTCTAAACGCTCATCTTCTCTAAGAGCTACGCTAGGCGCTTCCTCGATGATCTTCTGTTTCCTCCTCTGAATAGAACACTCTCTCTCGTACAAATGGACAACATCTCCATAATTATCACCGAGGACCTGTACTTCGATATGCCTTGGTTTTACAAGTAGCTTCTCTATGTACATTTTCTTACTCTTAAAACTCCTCTCAACTTCTCTAACAGCTAGGTGGTAGACTTTCTCTAGCTCTTCAGGACCATATATGGCTCTTATACCTATGCCGCCGCCGCCCTCAGCTGCTTTTAACACTACAGGGTAACCGATATCATCTGCTACTTTTAGTGCCTCGTCTAAGGAGCTGACACTACGCCATGGCAGAGTTGGTAAGCCAAGTTTATGTGCTAATTTCTTAGACTCTACCTTGTCAGCCATGATCCTGATTATATCCGGGTTAGGACCTATGAAGATGTATCCTTCATCAACAACTCTCTTAGCAAACAAGTAGTTTTCAGCCAAGAACCCGTAGCCTGGATGAACAAGGTCTGTCTTGGATTTCTCTGCGATATAGAGTATATCGTCTATGCTGAGGTAACTATTTACTTGATAAGCCTCATCAGCTAGTAATACGTGTAGAGAATTCTGCTCATCAGGCTCGTACACAGCTATAGTATGTAAGCCTAGTTCTCTAGCAGCCCTGATAATACGGACTGCTATTTCACCCCTGTTGGCAATCAGTAGCTTCACCGGCAATACTGGTAACACCGCACGCAAGACTTTAATACTATTATCTTTCTCTACTTTACCACAGTGCTTAGCCAGAGTATTCTAAGAATTATAATATAAGTTGAACCCTTAACACAATTGTTGAAAGAGGTGTTCGACTATAGTCTTAGTTGGTGCAAAGCCTATACCGCCGCACATGAGTACTATAGCGAAGTCTCTGCAACGCGTATTATCTGGGGGAGAATCTAAGATTGCTATCCAGATAGAAGACATCGAGGAGCCCGAGCTTTTAAAAGAAGTTCTCTCAGAGCCTTTCTACTCCAAGAAGGGGGATGAGGCTATAGCTAATTGTCTAGATACTAACAAGGCTGCTAGATGCATATGGGAGTATTACGTGTCCTTGTTTAATGGTATTGGCAGCGTAGTACTCGAAGAAACAGTTGATTCAACCATGGATAATGCTAAGAGGTATCTTAGAGACTGGACTAGTCATAAATGGGTCCTTGTAGTAGCTAAGACCCAGCTTAAGGGAAGAGGAAGATATCATAGGAGATGGATTAGCCCTCCTGGTGGTTTATGGCTTACACTAGGGGCCAGGCTTGGCGAAGAACAACCAGATCCGGTGTTAACACTAGTTGTTGGCGCCTATATAGCATATGCATTAGAGCTACTAGTTGCAGTGCCTATACAGCTTAAATGGCCAAATGATATCGTTCTAGAAGGATATAAGCTTGGCGGCATCCTGGTTGAAACCGCTATTGAACCTCATGGCGAGAATAGTGTCTTCATAGGTGTAGGAATAAATGTTAATAATAAACGAGACGAGCTACCAGAAGGAGCTATTACACTTAGAGA
>CAZCAU010000019.1:0-23914 GCA_964496855.1 uncultured Desulfurococcales archaeon | reverse complement strand
TCTCGATGTTATTGATTTCTTCCATGTCGGCGATGTCGTTGCTAAACACCAACTTATCCCGGTTCTGGCCTCAAGATTTCTACCTAGAGAGTATCGCCTACATACTGTGATACAGGGTCCATCATCCGCGGGCAAGAATAATCTTGTAAACGCATTCATGAAGGTTACGCCTCGGAGATGGTGGATAAAGGTCACTCGTCTAACCAGGGCTGCCCTAGATTACTTGCCTGAGAGGCTTGGCAGACAGATTCTCTACATACAGGAATACGAGGGTGTTCGTGCCGCCTCGTATAGTGCACGCATTGTCTTGAGCGAGGGAGAGTTAATTGTCTATTATGCCCGGCGTAATGAGCGTACAGGAGATATTGAGACCGTTGAAAGAAAACTGACCGGGACACCGGTGTTTATCACGACTACTACAGCGATTGAGATTGATGAGGATATGGAGAACAGAACTTTTTACGTCACAGTTGATACAAGTGAAGAGCAGACTGCACGGGTCATAGACCATATAGCAGCACTTGTAAGCGACCCGGTCATGATGAAGCAGAAGAAGGATATAAGACACAAAGCATTTCTTCTACGACTGTTTTTCAAGACACTCTCTAAAGTAAGGGTTATCATTCCTCCCAAGTATCTGGATGAGCTCAAACAAGATCTCCCATTAGACAGTGTGCGTGCCAGGAGAGATTTTAAGAAGATAGTTTCCGCTGCCATGGCGATGGCTGCTCTTAACCAGCACATGCGGGAACGCGTCAGTATAGGTGATGACGAGTATATTCTTGCCTCGCGTGAGGATATTGAATATGTTAGGAAATGGATTATGGGCCACCTAGTCTTACAATCCAAGGGTATAAAAGAGATTTATATTAAAACACTGAAATGCATAACTGAGCTCGTAGGGCCTGAGGGTATAATAACTGCCACGAACCAGGATCTGCAACGATGCGTAGGAGTAGAGTACCGTCATATGAAGCGTACATTAAACCACCTTGCGGATATCGGGCTTCTAGTAAAAGATGATAAGACCAAGCCACATCAATACTCGATAACAAGTGAGGGATTAGCAGTATTATCATCTGACATGGATCTGACATCTTCTGACATCTCACCCTTAGAAAACATGTCAGAAGGTAATACCATACATGAGTCCTCTATGAAGAGAAGTTCTGACACCGAAACTTTTGAGAAAAGAGAGAGAAAATCTGCACCCACATTGAGAGACGTATATAAAACACTTCTTGACGCCCTTGGGGAAAGATGCGTAGATCTCAGCGAGGCCACCAATGTTCTCATGGAGAAATATAGTCTCAGCGAAGAGGATGCGCGGAGCCTCATCAAGATGATGGAGAAAGAGAAACTTATCTCAATAAATGGTGACAGAGCATGCCTCTAACCCGTTGGTTAAAACAAGCACTAAGAGAGCTGGATAACGAGGAGCTGAATGCCCTAGCATATTTCTTAGAAGAGATATCCGTGGGTGAGCTGGCGGCCGAGAATGATCTGAGGATGTATGGTGTGAAAGAGCCTTTCAATGTAATTAGTAGATTGATAAGTAAGGAGTATATTGAGAAAGGTGATGGCTGTTATACTCTACACCCACGCCTCAGACAAGCATTGCTGGCCGAGAGCGATGGAGAAGAGGATCTGCTGAGCATTGGCTCGAGATTCGCCTCTATATTGAGGAGGCTTACTACGCCATGGACGTTGATCTATTATAAGAGACGATGAATCACAAAAAATTTTCTCTCTCTTTTCAAACAATGTCTGGTGTCAATTTCTATAACATGAGAACTAGGTGTGTTTTTCACATATGTTAACCCTCAGAGGACATCTGACATGGATCTGACATAACATTATGTCAGAATTTTAATGGTGGGCTTATTATGGGATTAGATGATGTATGGAGAAAATGGTTTGCCGGAAGTCTCGGCATAGACTATCTTCAAACGAACAGCTGGGGACGGATGATCGGCACTCCTAGCCAGCAGTTTCATTCAGCAAACGATATAGACAGTCTACCGGGCTGGATCAAGGATGTTGAAAACAAAGGGCTTTCACCATTTATATCAATATCGTATTACGCGGGTCATGGTCTCCTAGTGGCTGCGGAGAGGTTAATGCTTGATCTAGATGCAAAGAATGGGTTAAACACTAGTAACGTCGAGGCCGAGGCCAGGCTCCTCACGGATCATCTGAGGAGCTTCTGCGAGCCCCTTGTGATAAACACTGGTGGGAGAGGATTCCATATTCACTTATGGCTGCCGGTGGTCATCAGTCTTGAGGAGATGAGTCATGAGGATGCTACAAGCCTCTACAATCTCATTGTTGAGATACTGGGTATTAACAGTCTTCAACTCAAAAGCCTTGACCCAGCGGTTATAAGACCATCAGTGCTCTCAAGACCGCCGTATACTAGGAGGCCTAATGGAAATACTGTCTTGCCTCTAGATAATGATATGAAGCCCATAGACAGTGAATCATTCAGCCTGGAACAATACATTTTGAATCCCTTGCCTAGAAACCTGGTATCAGAGGCTGTGAGAGAGGTCCTTGCCCGCCAAGCCGCTAGAAACACTAGGAGACTGCTTCGCAAGAACCAGGGATATTATGCACCGAGCTCCTATAAGTGGATTGAAAGAGTCCTAAGAACAGGGTTACCGGATGGGCGTAGACGCTTCATATTATTTGTTGCCTCAAAATACCTTGTCAATATCCTTGGAAAACCTGAAGATGAGGCAGTAGAGATTCTCCTGGATTTCGCTGAGAAGAGCGAGAGACTCCCAGGATTCTGTGGCAGTGGAAGAATAAGCAGTGCTGAGATACATGCTTATGTCAGGAGCTCTAAGACTAGGGGCACACCACCGCCTAGCCTTACCAGAATAGCTGAGAGAGACCCGGAGCTCTACAAGTTGATAACACAGGTCTTAAAACAACATTAATTCTTGCCAACCAGTTGACAAGAGCCTCAATATCCGCGCATGCTTAGACCAGTCTAGTGAGCATATATGCTAGTAGTATGTACATGCTATATCTAAGCTCTATATTGCCAAGTTCTTGCTGAAAGCCAGCGTTTTTCAACTAGTCTAACAACAGTCTAGTTAGAGGTGATATCCGGGTGGAGGCTCTTGGAACAAGATTTGAGGCAAAAGACACTGTGGACTACCTCTATGTGATTCATAGACAGCTTGACAGAGTAGCATGGGCAAGATCCAGATTACTGGATGCATATAACAGTGAGAGCGAGGGATACTATCCTTTTGGGTTGCGTGACATGGTGATGGGTAGAGGCGCCATATACCTTAACACCGTGGTGACATTGTATGCTTTGTTACCGCCAGAGCTCAAGAATCCTGTTAAGGAGTATGTTATGCGGGCCATGAAGATAAGATCTATCTGTAAATATATATGGCAACTCAAAGATGATGTTAAAGAGCTACGGGATGATACGAAATATAGTGAAAAAAAGGAGAAAAAGGAAGAGGCGTCAAAAAAGCTACGAGAAATTGAGAAAATAATTGAGGAGAAATATGAGGAGATTTCAAGACTTCTCCCACCCGATTATGCTGAAATAATTGATACTGCAACCTTTCTTGGCGAGAAGGTCGCTGTAGCCGCGGATATGGTGTTGGAGAAGGTCCTAGAGCAATTAGCTAGAAATGGCTTGCTTATACGTGGCGCGTCTGTGAAGGTGGGTGTGTCCGGGGCGTTACGGCATGATACTGGCTGACATGATAAAACAAGCTATGAAGTATAATGGCGTGGTCGTGGCTCATATCTATGGAGACTTTGGTTTCGGCAAGACGAGCTACGCACTATGGGTTGCTTATAACGTGCTGGGTTCTTGGAACAACGTCCTCAATCACCTTTTTTTCACACCTAGAGAAGCATTAGTAGCAGTTGAGAAGGCCATTAAGACCGGGCATAGACTACCTATCATGATCATGGATGATGCAGGGCTCTGGCTCGATCGTCTCACATGGTGGCAAGAGGATAAGGTTGCATTTATGGAGTTCTTCAATCTCATTAGGAGCGTGGCTGCAGGAGTATTATTTACAACGCCTAGCGAGGACCTGCCGAAGCCCAACCTAAAGAAATGCTTTTTCCGCATACATGTATCACCAGCCAAGTATGAGGATATAGTTGCAAGATTCGGTGAGCCTGTGGCAAAAACCGTTGTCAAACAGGCTACTGAGCATGGTTTGAAACACATACTGGCTGTGGCCACTGGTTATAAGTTGCGTACACTGCCCAGCTTCATGAATATTGTAAAGAAGGAGTTTTATGATATCTACCCGCTCCACTACCCTGTCTATGAGGAGTATGAAGAGAAGAGAAGGAGAGCATTGAGCATATACTATACGCGTTGGAAAGAACGAGTCCTGGAATCAGTAGCCACAGACAAGAAGGAGAAAAACAAACACCTATACATGGTTACGAGAGAAATGCTAAGCCTAGGAGCGGATAAGCGGGAGATAGCTAGGAAACTTATGAGCCTAGGAGCAAGCAAGAGCACCGCCTACTATATCATAAACAGGGTGCTAGAGAAGGAAGAGTAGAGTGTTCCACAGGTACTTAAACCTAAACATAGAAATATGATGAATGTGGAAATATGAATAGTGGAACCATGGTTTTCTATAGGTTGAAGAAGCAGCGGGGCAGGGTTTTCCTCACCAAGGTATGGTTTGAGAACGGCAAGCGTCGAGAGAAGAGTATTGGCAGAGTAGACTGGTTAGAACAGCTAGCCGAACAATGGCGTGCCGAGAATAATCAGCAGCGTATACAATTGTCTAGTTCGAATAATTTAGAGCCGCCGGCGGGATTCGAACCCGCGACCACCGGCTTACAAGGCCGGCGCTCTACCAGCTGAGCTACGGCGGCTCACTGGTTTTGCTCTCATATCCTCTTTTATTCTAGCTTATATGCCTGGATTATAAGGATTTAGTCGTTTTTCCCTTATAGCGTGGATGAATAGTTATGTGATATCGTGTTTACTCTCGTAGCTTATTTTGAAGACTAGTCTTCGAGTGTTGTTCTTTCGAATATTTTGACTGCTATTAGGGCAAATACTATTGCAGTAGCTATTAGTACTAGTAGATCATTAAGAGGAGTAAATATTCTGGAAGAACTAGTAATTCCTACAAGCCAGTATCTAGATCCGTGAACGGCATATGTTAGTGGGTTAAGTAATGCTATTATCTTCATCCATCCCGGCATGCTGTCTACTGGGTAAAATGCACCACTCATAAATATTAATGGCATAGTGATTAAGTTGACTATCATTTGGAAACCTTCAATACTACTAAGTTTTAGGGATATAGCTACCCCTACGCCTGTTAGCCCTAGAGACATTATAAATACATAAAGTAGTGCAAAAGGTATGCCAGCGAGTTTTATGCTATGAGCTACTACAAGGGCTAATAATATTATGAGTAGCGATTGAATAGTGTTGACAATGGCATCACCAAGCATTCTGCCAAGTATTATAGCACTACGAGGCGCAGGAGCTACTAAGCTCTCTTTTAGAAACCCGAATTGTTTATCCCAGATAACACTTATTCCTGATACAAAACTACCTATAAATGCCGTCATTGCTACCATGCCTGTCACTAAAAAGGTTATGTAATCTACTCCACCAAAGATGTTGTTAAAATACTTCACAATGATTTCACGAGAGCTAGCTAGTAGGGGGATGGTGGCATTACCCTCTAGGCCAGGTATCTCGGGTATTTTGATGTTCTCGGCACTAAATATAGTGCCAAAACCTATGCCAAGAAATATTATCCAGAGCAGGGGTTGCAGAATCATTGATACTACTCTAGAACGTGCGCTAATCCATCTTTTTACCTGTCTATAAACCATTGCTGTTAATGCATCTAGTGATTTCGCCATATCCTTGACTACCTCCATCTCCTCATCTGGTGGTGAGGCAAAGGAGTATGCTCAAGACTGTCTCTGAGTTCTTTTCCAGTCAAGTGCAAGAACACCTCATTGAGAGTTGGGCGACGATAGCTTATCTCCCGTATCTTAATACCGTTGGTAAGGCTACTACTGAGGATCTCCGGTAAGGCTTTTGTTGCGTTGTCGACTAATAATTCCACTTTTCCTTTACTAACTATCTTACATTCCTTAACAGAAGCTAGCTCTATAATTCTCTCACATATTTTTTCTGTCTCGCCATCTATACTAATATACACGACATCTTTGCCAAGCATACTTTTTAACTCATCAGCAGTACCCATGGCTATTATTTTCCCATGATCCATAATTGCAATCCTCTGCGCTAATTCCTCGGCTTCATCCATGTAGTGTGTTGTGAGAAGAATAGTCATATCGTGTTCTTTATGGAGATTCCTTATATAATCCCAGAGGCGTGCTCTTGATTGTGGGTCCAGGCCTAGAGTAGGCTCGTCTAATATCAAGAGCTCGGGCTCGTGTAGAAGACTTCTAGCTATTTCTAGTCTTCTCCTCATACCACCACTAAAATGCTTTACTTGTTTATTAGCGTAATCTTTTAGTTCAACAAAATCGAGGAGTCGCATTATTTTATCATGGAGCTCAGAACCGCGCAGACCATAGAGTTTACCATGTATATACATGTTATCATAAGCTGAAAGCTGGTTGTCCAAGCTAGGATCTTGAAAAACCACGCCTATTTTCTCCCTTACCCTAGCAGGCTGTTTGAGTGCATCATAACCTGCAACAAAGACCCTGCCTGATGTAGGCTTGAGAAGTGTTGCTATTATGTGGATAGTCGTAGTCTTTCCAGCCCCATTAGGGCCGAGAAGAGCAAATATTTCTCCTCTTTTTATACTAAACGATACATTGTTAACTGCGATCACATCCTTGTATTTCTTAACAAGGTTCTTTACCAATACCATTTCCTCTAATACCATGTCAACCACCCATAATTCTTCTTATTCTGTTACTGAATTCCTCGATAACAAACGACAACTGTTTCAATTTCTCCTCATCTAGTTTGTCTATAACATTCATTAGTTCACGCAGAGTATTAGCAAGACTTAGTAAGCCTATGTCCTTAGCTAGTAGTAGCTTTTTTTCGTACTCTCTAGCCTTTAATAATAAATCCATATTGTTTTCTAGGTATTCTCTCCCTCTTTTGGTGATCTTATACACTACTACTTTCTTGGATCCAACAAGCTTCTCGCATGATTCTATCAATCCTCTTTCCTTGAGTCTTCTTAGAAGAGGATATATCATGCTAGGACTAGGTTTAAATCCTAGTCTCTTTTCAATTAACGATATTAAGCCATAACCATGTATATTCCTATGCCGTAGTATCTCATTAAGCAGCAAAATCTCGACATAGTTTTTTATAAGCTTTCTGTGCAAATCCTGTACCTCCAGTATATCTTACGATATATCTTGAGATATAAAATGGTTTTCATCGAATCCGCTTATCTCTACATGTGTGGTGTTGACCCCTAATTCTCTATTTATGGTTAACACGCGGTCGAGTTTTATGTTTTGAGAAGCTTCCAACAGAAAATAGTAGTGTTCTAACTGGGGCTCTAGCCATGGCAATTAGGGTTGCTAAACTGCCTTTTAATTGATGAGATAAATATTAAAATTCTAATATCTCCAGCATCATCCTAGACTAGATCTCTTCCAAGACCAAGATTTGTTTCGCTAAGATTGTTCAATATAGGAGAATAGTTTCGGTAACGGGTCTCTATAGTATTACGGCTACATTTCTGCTTTTTTATTAATGACGGTATTACTATTGTAGCGGGAATAAGGGGTGTTAAGGGTAATAACTTTCAAGCTAGATGAGAGGACTCTTGAGCTCCTAGACTTATATGCTAAGAAACACAGGATATCAAGAAGTGATGCTATAAGAGATGCCATATGGCTTCTCCTAAAGAAAAACACCAGACTTTACACAGAATACGATAAACCAGCCGAGGTCATGCAGATAGTCCGATAATGAACTTTTATAACCCTTTTTAGGATCTATTATTCTATCGGTGCCGCCGTAGCTCAGCCTGGTTAGAGCGCCGGACTCATACGGCTGCTGTATCCGAGGTTGTTAGTAAGTAGCCTGGGCGATCCGGAGGTCCCGGGTTCGAAGCCCGGCGGCGGCACTACTTATTTTCAACTCTTATATATTATAGATACCAATAGTTGTTAGTAGGCTTAGTTAGGTGCTAGCTATGGAAAATCTAACCTTCTCTGGTGTTGGGAAAAAACTCAGACTTGGACGTATACTTCCTAACGGGAGAAGCGTGATATTTGCTTTTGATCATGGCGTCGAGCATGGCCCCTCTGATTTCCCTGGAAAGACTATTGATCCCAAGTTTATTCTCAAAAAAGTTGTCGATGGCGGTGCTGACGCTATAATGCTTATGCCTAACCTGGCCAGGATAACAGCTGATGTATGGGGCAACAAGGTTGCACTAATAGTAAAGGTTACAGGCAAGACTAATCTTAGACCGCCGGAGGACAGGTTTCTACAAAGCGTCTTTGGGTATGTTGAGAACGCTGTGGCTCTTGGCGCTGATGCCGTGGCAGCAACTGTTTATTGGGGTAGCCCTTACGAAGATGCTATGCTTGAGAGATGGTTTAGCATAAGAGAGGCTGCCGAGACTTATGGTTTGCCATGTCTCCAACTCTCCTACCCTAGGGGACCAGCTATCAAGAATATGCATGACGTAGAAGTAGTCAGGTATGGGGCACGCGCAGCTGTTGAGAGCGGTGCTGACATAATAAAAACCTATTATACAGGTAGCCGAGAGAGTTTTGCAAAAGTAGTAGAGGCGGCTAATGGTATACCAGTACTTATGAGTGGCGGGCCCCGGTTAGACAAAGCACTGGACTTTCTAGTAGCTGTAAAGAACGTCATAGAAGCAGGTGGTAAAGGAGTCGTAGTTGGGAGAAACGTGTTCCAACACAAGAACCCTACTGGTATGATGAAAGCAATAAGAGCAATAGTCCATGACGACAAGGATCCCGAAGAAGCTGCTAAATATGTTGAGTAGAATAGAAGCAAGCTTATACATTACTAAAAACAATGGCTTAATAGGATGAGATTAATGAAGCATTCTCCTAGCGAAATCCATGTTTTAACTGTAGGTCATGCTGTGCTTGATATAAGATTCGTAGTTGACAGATTTGCCAGAATAGACGAGGAGAGCATCATAAAGGAGCAATCAAGAGGTGCTGGTGGCTCAGCTGTTAATGTTGCTATTGGTGTAAAGCGTTTAGGCGGCGTATCTGCTGTAATGGCTAAGATAGGTTTTGACGATTTCGGTAGGATACTGATAGACGAGTTAATGAAGGAAAAAGTAGATACAACAGGTATAAAGATTAGTTTTGGCTCAACAGGTTTCACCATAGTAATAATAGATAGCCAAGGAAGAATCAGCATGTATGGATTCAAGGGTGTTGCCGAGGAACTCGAGCCAGACGAGATAAATCTCGATCTCATAAAAAGGTCTCGTTTTATACATATTGCAAGCCTACGTCTAGATACGTCTACCGAAGCCGCTAGATATGCAAAGAAATATGGTAAAACTGTCTCATGGGATCCCGGCAGAGTATTGTCGAGGAAAGGATTAGAAGAGGTGAGTAAATTACTACAATACGTTGACATAGTTTTTGCTAACGAAGAAGAAACCAAGAACTTGGCAAGAGAGACAAGTATTAAGACTTGTGCCAGGAAGCTCTTAGAACATGGCGTAAAAATAGTTGTTGTTAAACGAGGCGCTAAAGGGGTATACATAGCTACAAGGAATAGAGAACTCCAGATACCAGCTTTTAAGCCTCCACGAATACTTGATACAACTGGTGCAGGAGATAGTTTCACAGCTGGATTCTTAATGGGGCTTTACCGAGGATACGGCTTGTACAAGGCAACAGTTTATGCTAGTGCTACCGCTGCATTAAAGATATCAAGATTAGGGTCGCACGAAGTACCTAGTCATGAAGAAGTCGCACGATTCATATGGGAACACATACCTGATGTAAAGTTTTCTTAATAAATAATCCTAGAGCGTGAAAATGATATGAGTAGCGGAGACTACATATGTCCTCTCGAGTGGCGTTATGGTAGCCAGGAAATGCGCAAATTGTTTACACGAAGTAATATTGTAAAGAGGATGCTTGATGTCGAAGTAGCGCTTGCATATGGTCTCGCAGCTGCCGGGATAATGCCTTTAGATTATGCGAAGAAGATCGAGGAATCCTCTACTAGGGTCAACGCGGACGACATCTATGAGCTGGAGAGACGCATTGGCCACGATGTCATGGCATTGGCAACACTACTTGCAGAAGCTTCTGGCGAAGCAGGTCGTTATGTACATCTAGGTGCTACGAGCAACGATATTATTGATACAGCATGGGCACTCATACTTCGGGACGCCATAAATATACTCAAGAATAAGCTCAGGGAAGTCATATACATTCTTATAGAGTATTCAAGAAAATACCGAGAAACACTGATGCCTGGCAGGACGCATGGACAGCATGCATTACCTATAACACTCGGGTTTAAGTTTGCTAATTATGTTTACGAGCTAGCGAGAAGCTTGGAACGGATAAGAGAGAGTGAGAAGAGGGTTATTAGAGGAAAAATAGCTGGCGCTGTAGGCACTATGGCTGCATGGCGTGATAAGGGATTAATCGTAGAGAGGAAAACACTACAAAGACTAGGGCTTGAACCACACATTATATCAACACAAGTAGCCCCGCGAGACAGTTTTGCAGAACTAGCTTCTATTATAGCTATTCTAGGAGGCCAGCTAGATAGATTAGCGACTGAGGTACGAGAACTCATGAGGCCAGAAATAATGGAGTTAGCTGAGGGTACAAGCAAGAGGAGGGTTGGAAGCAGCACTATGCCTCATAAGAAAAACCCTGTTACAGCAGAGAAAATCTCGGGACTAGCCCGTGTTCTACGGGGTCTCGTGATAACGGCCTTGGAGAACATACCGCTCTGGCATGAACGAGACCTTACTAATAGCAGTAGTGAGAGGATACTAATACCTCATCTATTCCTTGTCATAGACGAAATGCTTAGTGCCACTATAAGTCTGCTCCAAAACTTAGAGGTTTACGAAGCCAACATGTTAAGAAATCTTGAGTTAACAAAAGGAGAGATATTGTCAGAGGCTGTAATGATAGCGCTTGTACACAAAGGTCTTCCAAGGCACAAAGCACATGAACTCTTAAGAACGATAACAGCTAGTGCAACAGATTTTAGAAAAGCTCTTCTAGAAAACCCTGAGATACTTTCTTATCTCAGCAGAGAAGAGCTTGTAAATCTCTTAGAGCCTAGAAACTATCTTGGCATGTATAGAGAGCTCATAGAGAGAAGCATAAAGTACGCTGAAGCAGTTATGAGTGAAAAAGATAGAAGTTGATTTATGTCAGAGACCCCTACTGGGCTAGTAATTGTATTCTCCTTACTATTAGCACTGATATGGTTAGTATCACTACAAGGATTAATGTTATCACTGCTACAGACTTATTAGTAGCAGATGCATTAGAGATTTCTCCACCCACAATTTGTTGCTGAGGAGACAAGTTTATCTGCCATATTATTGGCGGGTTGTAAAGTGCTGAATCTCCTGTGCCACCTGCACTGGCCCATAAGGTAAACGGGCTGTAGTGAGGAAGCCTCGAGGTATCCCATTCCAGTACTACATCTTTTGTAGAGAAACTCGGTACATCTACATTCTTCTCATCAGCTTTGTGTATAGCCGTGTTTATTCTCCAAGATGTATATGGCTCTAGTATGTAGCCGGCTGTGATCTCGAGACCTATTGGTTGTACATAGACTCCAGTAAATCCGTCTCCATAAAGGTCGCTGTAGCTTATCTCCCCAAGACTAATTATTACATCACCATCTTTCTCTAATATTATCTGGTAACGGACTGGTGCGTTAACAGGATCCTCGTCTTCGTAGGTTGAGCCATGGAATTCCACGACTATAGTTTCATTATTTATATTGTATACACCTACATATCCATCGTAGGTTGATAAATCACCGGAGTAGGCGAATATTGTTGAAACACCTAATGTATATCCGTGTTGGTAAGTTCTGTGATAACCATAGCTATGTATACTGTAATCTCCCTCCAAGATGGATGTGTCGGAACTAAGTAGTTCTATATAGCCATTCGTAGATACACTTATGTACTCATAGTAATATCCATATAGGTTTATAGGCCAAGGCAGTTTATACACGAAATAGCCATCATCCTCATCCATAAGAGTATAATTACCATAGTCTTCGACCACATCATCGCTATAAACCTCCTGGGCTGATGCTGGGTCTACATCTATCCATGTATAATTTATTTGTTTAAACTCTACTGGTTCGCCCCAGTAGAGTGTTACCGGCGCATCCGAGGCATCACCATATCCCCTATTACTAACCGTGACTGTGACATCAACAACACTTCCCGCATTTGCTTGCCTTGGCGCAGTAATGTCTTCTACCACAAGATCATAATAGGGCTCGTCAAGAGGAGAGTTATCACTAGCCCCTCCCCCCTCAATAATATACACTGTATCAGATAAGTCGCTCCAGTAATTACTTTCCCAGGATCCAGTGCCATGTAAGTCATATGCTTGAGGGCTGTAACCGTTGTTAGCTATAGTGTTATTCGTGACAATGATGGTGTCCGAAGTTTCAACTTTTATAGCATACATGGTGTTTCCTATTATATGATTGTTTATAATGTACCCGATACCAGCACTTATGTATATGCCTGTCCCTATAATATCTTTGATAATGCTTCCCCGAACTAGTAAGAGATGTCCCGAGCTTTCTATGCCGTAATTATTAGTATTAGAGATCACCGAGTAAACGATATAAGCGTTGCCTACCCCGCCAGGGTTGCCAGGAGTAGATGTAAGGGATATTCCGCTACCACTACAATTTTCAATACGTGACCCCAGGATTAAGGCGTCGCTGTAGCGTGTGATGTTTACCCCATTACCATCAATATCTTTAATAGTGCTATCCACTATTGCAATGGACTCTGCATCAGCAATATACACGCCTACTAGACTAGCACCAGTTATCCTACTCTCTCGTATATAAGTTCCCTCAGAGTCCTCTATATATATGCCATACATACCTCCAGTAGAAACTATGTTTTCAATGATTCCGCCATACGCGTATTTCATGTAGATGCCAGCATCGTCTAGATTCTTTAGCACAGCATTTCTTATTATAAAACCATATTCTATATCGCTAATACTTATGGCTATGACGACACTCTCTATCTCCACGTTTTCTATTATTATACCTGAGAACATGTCTTTATCGGTATAGATATCGTATACATGTATGCCTCTTCCGAAACTTGTTATTTTAATATTCTTAATAGTTACGTTACCGATAACGTTGTAGTTAGAACCATCAATTGTTATGCCATACCCTGTGCCATCGCCCTGGATAGTATGTCCATTACCATCTATAACAACATTTGAAGTATTAACAATGATAGCATTACCCGAGACACTTAGATCCTCTGAGAGCACGTATGTGCCAGGCTCATTGATAATGTATGGCAACGAATCTATGATTGTAGCACTAGACGCCTCAACACTAAATGTTAGACCTGTAAGAGATATTGTTAGAGAAGCTATAAGAAGTAGTAGTGTTTTCGAAAACCCCGATTTCATAGTTAAATAACCTCGTTTCAGGGTTTAGAGAAGAGATTAGTTTAATCCTATAAATGTATTTCCTCCCTATACAGAATAGGAGAACACCGCGTAACTAGCTAGTAGTTATTAGTACAAGTACTTGTTACTGGCTGGTTTAATGTTGAAGAAAGTTTATTACTAATATGGTGCGGGGGGTGGGATTTGAACCCACGCAGGCCTACGCCATCGGGTCCTAAGCCCGACCCCTTTGACCTAGCTCGGGCACCCCCGCCCTAGCATAGAGTGTTAATGTCTAAGAGGGATTTATTATTTTCTCGGTTTTTAGCCTATGTAGTAATTTCTCGGTTTCGCTAAGAGCTTTTTCATATAGTTGTTTTGTTATGAGTCCTTGTTTATACGCGTTGTCTAGTTCTTCGCGGTCTATGACTCTAGGTGTATCTTGTGCTGTATAAGCTATGTCTATGTAGAGGTCGTAGTATCTTATCTTATCCAGTGATATCTCTGGCGGTGTATTTATGTTAATGTATACCCCTTTTAGCTCGCCATTTTGAGAGAAATACTTGTGTATAATATACCAGTGACCTGTGGTTATTATTGTCTCTATATAATCTCCTGGCTCTTTTTCTATGCCTAATCCATCGTATACTCCAGAGCCCTTTACTAAGCGGCGGATTTTTATCATCCATGAGCCATTCTCTAGTTTTTTAGCTTCTTCAAGCCTTGCTGGGCCTAGTAGTATTCTCTCTCCAGTTGGCTTAATGTGGTGTATCTCTATTCTTCTTGTATTGATATTCGTGATTATATAGTCTAGTAGTGCTTCGCCAGCTTTGATACTATCAATACCTAGTCTCGATACTAGGTATTCTGAAAAGTCTACCAGGCTTTGGAATTCTCTAGGATTCATAGCTTTTATCATATGATGATACTTTATAGTACTAATAGCCCGAGACCTATAGTTGTCAAGTATACTCTTCGCTGGCTCTGTAAGACCTACTAGTGCTAAGTGTTCACCCTTAGTTAGCTCTGTTCCAGGCTCGGCTTCACCGATCTTCTTATACATAGCTTCGATTTCCCCTACAAGCTTATTGAGTTCTTCGCTTAGTTTTTCCAGAGGAGCTGAAGAAGAACTGCTTCTCCAGTGTATGCTAAGTCCTCTCTCTTTATACTTCATTGATAATGCTAGTAATGCTAATCGTCTATCCTCGCTCTTGATATGCTCGCTAAAAGTCACCCGTGGTTTATCTCCTAGTGTTAATATTAGGTATTCGCCAACAATAGTCAGGCCTGGGGCCACAATAGGGTAGTCCTTGCCACCAAAGTATCCCCGCACAACATGCACTGCAGGATAATCCTTACATTCATACCCCCTAGCTAACTTACCATATATGCCGGGAAGAATCTCAAATAAGCAATCTTCACTCTTCTTCAAACGGTTTAGAGGCTTATAGGACGAGTACAAGTTGAGCTTAGAGCGCCGGATGACAAGGTATTCGAGTGCATCTACTAATATGTTTATCACATGATTTACTTCTTCGGGAAACCCTATGATTAAGAGCTCGTGAGGGTCATTATTGCTGTCCTTAATTGTTGCATCAGCAGGGAGCTCAGCATTAGCTGGTAGGTTAAGCCTTTCCTGGAGTACTTTCGAAACATTTACCAACTGTACTCCTTTCTCTCTCAGTAGGACGGATATAGCTGTAGCATATATTCCCCGTACTCTTACCCTTATACTCATTTCCGGGATTCCTTAGTCTTTGACTGTCTCGAGTAATGTTACCACGTTCCATAGAGTTATCCTGGCATATATAGGCATGTTAGGGTCTTGGCTAACCTCGTCTAAGACTCCCACCGCGTTAGCTGCACGAACACCAGGGCTTAATGTCTCGTCTCTCAAGTGTTTTATTGCTTCTGTTGCAGCTCTCCTAATATTGCGTGGAACACCTGTATCATTTACTACTCTTATTAGCATAGCAATAGCTTGTTGTATCTTAGCCTCATTATCTGCTTTCTTAACAATAGACAATGCATGCTCTAACTCGCCGCGTATTGTTTCGGGAAGGTCTTCACGTTCTAGAATCTTCTCTAACGCTGTCTTAGCATTAGCTACTCTGAGAGTAGGGCTTTTGAGACGATTACCCAGATCTTCTTGGAGGGCTTGGAGCAGGGATTTTATGTTTTCTGGTATCTCTTTTTCTGATAAGAGCACTTTTATTATGCTGAGAGCCTTCTCTATATCGTCTGATATCCCTGTCTCCATAAACGCCATTACTAATATTCACCTCCCTTAGAACATGGTGAGATTTGTATGAGATATTTTACTTTCTCATGATCTTGTTTAATGCTTCTAATTATTTAGTCTATTTATTTTTACCCCTGGAACACATTAATTAGTAGAAACATCCAGGAGTCTATGGGGATAACAGTTATGGATAGGGATGCAGCTGGAGAGAAGAAATCGTACATGATAAGGAAGATGGCCGACTTGCTGAGAGCTGGGGCCACCATGCTTAGCGAGAGTTGTCCTGTTTGTGGCTCTCCATTGTTTAAGCTACGGAGTGGCGAGATAATTTGCCCTGTCCATGGACGCGTACATGTAGTGAGAAGCGACGAAGAAGTGTCAAGAGTTACTCTAACTAGTGTCCTTGATAGCCTGGAAAATGCTATGACAAAGCGTATCCAGGAGGCTGTTAAAAACCTTGACAAGAAAGGAAGCGATGAAGAAGATTTGCGAAACATAGTCTTAATGCTTGAAGTACTTGAGCGTGTTGAACGCGTTAAGAAGGCTATACAGCCAAGCACACTAAGTGCTAGTGAGAAAAAAGAGAAGAAGTCTTCTTAAACATTTAATAAGCTTCTCTTCCTAAGAACATCTAGTATCTCTCTAACGATCTGGTCTGGAGACTTATTCATAACATCTATGAGAATTAATTCTCCACTACTAGACAGTGTACGGTATATTTCTCTAGCTTTTTTCAACAACTCTAATTTTTCAAATTTTGTCCTCTTATCTCTACTCTTACCTACCCTCCTTAACCCCTCTTCGGGTTCTATGTCTAGGTAGAATGCTATATCTGGTCTAGGCACGTACTTGTTTAACTCGTAAATCCAGGCTAACGGTACTCCTTGTGCTCCTTGGTAGGCTAATGATGAGAAATAGTACCTGTCACAAATCACTACTCTACCCTCCTTTATGCTTGGAATTATTACCTTCTCAGCGTGTTTTAGTCTATCAGCTGCAAACAATAGTGCCTCAATATAAGGTGTGGTTTTCTCTGACGGATCTAGCTGGGCAAGAATTTCTTTATACTCCTGGTATCTGGGTTCTGCCGTGATGATATTGGGTATGCCTTGTTCCTCTAGTTTTCTTGATAGTAATTGCGCGATAGTTGTCTTTCCAGACCCATCGATTCCTTCAAGCACTATTAGTACTCCTTTTCTCAATACGGATTACACCTGTCGGCGTAATAGTCACAATATCTTCATCTTTAATATTATTGAAAAAATCATCGTTTCTCAAGTCTACTAAGGGTATATCAGATATTATACAACCAACAATAATTATCGGCTCAGGCTTTTCAGCTATAATAGCTCTTGGCGCGACACCGTTTTCTCTTAATGCATAGAGAACGTAGGAGCCCACAGTGCTGCCCCTACTTCCTCTAAGAACAAGTATCTTATCTTTTATACTCCGTCCTTTCTTAGCACTATCAGACGCGCGTATAGTCCCTGTTTCCGGATCAATATCTCCTAAAAACGAGATTGGAACATCCATTACTAGAGCTCTGCCCTCAATTGTAGTCTTGAAATCAACAATGATCTTACCATGAAACATTAAAGACAATCATGTACACCCCTCAAAGGCACTATGCACAAGTTTTGAGAGAGGATACACGGCAACATCTATATTGTGTAGTCTCTCTAGGTAGAATTTTGTCTTCATAGAATTCGTAGCTATACGTCTTATACCAAGATTTTTAAGTGGAGCCACTACAAGACATGTGTCACGAATTAGTGTTATCCCTTTCTTCTCGAAAAACTCTCTTGCACTTCTAGGCAGGGAGTTATATATTCCTCTGGGAAGCGCTACAAAAAATTGCTTTTTAGCCCTACAAGTATATTTTCTGACAAGATTCTTTAACCTATTAAGAGTATCAAGACTTGTGTGGGGGCAGCCTAGGAAGAACATCTCTACATCTTCTACAGCCCCTCTCAGTAAGTATTTTGTTAGTGCTTTCTGATCTACTACTATTTTTTCGGCATCAGTGTTATCCAGGTATGTACCGGGCGGTGTGATGTCTTTTATAACACACATACTTATGTTACCGTATGTCCCCATAGACGCGCATAATTGTTTTACTCCCTCGATAAACCATTCTTGCGTTTTAAGCATATGAAAATCAAGTAGAGGTATTCCCTCCTTGATGTTACTGGCTATATAGGCGCCGAGAACGCCTAGAAAGACCTCTTGGTACTCATTAGCTAGTCTTAGTGCAACATCGTCTAGTACTATTCTATGAGTAACTCTTCTACTCTCTAGCACGTGTAGACCAGCATAATATGTACGGCCAGTGATTGCCGCGAAGAGGGCTAAAGGACCACCCTCTCTATTTGTTCTAGCACCGATTATGCTATTAGCATAAGCTACAGCACTTGATTCCCCCCATGCTAAATGCTCGTTCGGACTAGGTTTTCTCACATAGTATGGGATACACGTCAGTGTTAGCTGTGTGTTGATCTTCTTAAGGATCTCTAGGATCTCGATCTGCTTTTTATAGAAATACTCATCTGCTCCTGTGAGGAGCGGCTTATCTAAGTCCATTCCTATAGGGTTGACAGTAGTTGTTACAACAGTTTTAGCACCCATTGATGCTAATTGTTTTAAAAACTTGAGACCCGGCTCCCCTATATTGTTGTAAGATATTCCAGAGATGTGTGCATGCCCTATCTTAACAAGTCTTGTAGCGTTTAGAGACTCTCCTACCTTGACTATAGCTTTCAAAGCAAGTGCTTTTGCAGGGCCTTCTTCACCATTTAGTATTCTCTCTTCTTCTCTATCTAGGTGCATTAGTCTTAACTACCTCTAGGGATTCTTACTCTTCTATACTTATCTGGCTCCTCATTCAAAGGTATCGTAGCATCAATTCCCATCTTAGATGTATAGCCATCTCTCGAGCTCGGATCCAGCGAGGAGCCCCTAGCTCCTCTTATTATAACTACGTCTCTATCCGGCTGAACCCTTGTTGCTATAGCCCATTCTATGTCTTCATAGTTATCGATGTCAATGTCTTTATCAACTATCACTACATGTTTAAGACTAGGGTGGGACGCAAAAGCAGCTAGTATAGCGTTCTTCCCATCGCCCTCCGTGTTTTTAGATATTGAGACTACAGCATTGAGCCAGCCACCACCGCCAGTTGTCAAGCGCACGCCATGGACTTCTGGCACAACTCTGGAGACGCCTTCATATATCGATGCCTCACGCGGGAATCCCATGAGAACTTTGTGCTCGTAACCTCCAGGTAAGATCACGTGAAGCGAGGGCTTAGGTTTTCGTCTCAAACATATATTATGGATATCTAGAACAGGTTGTTTCCTAATACTATCGTATACCTGTAAGATATCAACAAAGGGACCCTCATCATGCATCTCGGAGGTCAGCATGCCTTCTAATATAATGCTAGGACCTTCTGGCACTATTAACTGATACATTGGTGTAGATGCTAGTCTCACATCTCCTCTAATACTTCTCACGATAGCGAGCTCGAAATAGCCAAATTCTAGACTCGTACTTGCTGCTAATAAGAGAAGGGGGTGAACCCCTATCAGGATCGCTACTGGGAGATTTTTACCAGACTTCTCATAGAGTGCGTACAGGTGTCTGGGAACAACTCTTACTGCAAACCGTGTCCCGCCTATATACATCATCCTGTGTATCGACATATTATAGGTCTTCTCATGCCCTGCTTCTATACCTGATATTATGATTGTTGATGTTAGATAATAGCCTCCATCTTTTCCATAATACTTGACTAAGGGAAGGCTCTCTTTAAGCATGCTAGGTGTAGGCTTTGTACAATCATAAGCTTCTTCTAGGTTAGCTACACCTCGGAATAACTCATTTGTTTCAAGCAAGCGCCTACCATCAGCTATAGCTTTGAGATACTTTGAGTAAAGCTCTTTATCATTACGGGTATTGAATAACCGGTAAAGCTTATCCCTAGTGTCTATTAGGTTGGCGTAAATAGGATACCTTATACCGTCTATGAGTAATTTAAGCACACTACTACTACCTTGATGCTCACTAATAACTCTGGTAATCTCCAGCTCTCTTCTAGAAAGCTTATGTACTGCTACATCGAGTTTTGATTCCTCGAGATAACCCTCTATTGTAAGCATGCTACTACTCCAATCATTACACTTTAATCAATACTTATAAAGATCAGCATTCGTAGCGTTTTACGCCTCTTCTCAGCGCAATGTTAAGAGCGGCGTCAAAATCTTTATCACTACTTTTACCGTAGGCGAGCGAAGGCTTGGTAGTATTATGCTCTAATACTACTTCGAAAACCTTCTTCTCGCACAACGTAGTGTTACATACTTGTTCTTTTACGAATTCTTCTAGTTCATCAACGATATCATCGTAGCGTTCTAGGTATCCTACTCTTATAACAAGGTGTTCACATCTAGCTTTGCTTATAATCTCTAAGAGTTTATCAAGAGCCTGGTCAAGTGGTTCTTTGAAAAACGTGAGTATTTTTCTCCCAGCAATTACGACTATACTTAATAATCTGCCAACATCTATGCCCACAACTATATCTGTACACTTCCTTCTTTCGCCTACGCCAGGGAGACATAGGTATTCAAGTAGGCCAGAATAAATATCATCAATAGATTCTACAACTAGTTTATAATAGTAATTGTCTAGACAGCTCAGATTATACAAATTATGAGCTTCTCTATCCAATAGCACGTAGACAAGCCCATGCTTGCTTAGATTAGTAAATACCGAGCACACGTCTTCTCCTGGACGAATAATCGTATATTCTATATCACTAGTGTTAACTATTCCTAGGACTCTCCTAAACTCTGACAATATGCGTGGACTAGCTAGTGATACTAAGAGTAGTGGTTTATGACTCGTCTTTACTCTATGTATTTGTTATCACCATTCCATATATTATACTCTTTATAGTGAGATAATAAATTAAGCTTAAGCAGTACAAGAGGGTGGTTAACGGGTGAAGTGTAGCTATTGTAACATGCAGGCTATTGCTTGGGAGCCAGCGGTTAGAAGACAGTATTGTAACAATCATTATGCGTGGTTTATTGAAAGAAAAGTAGAGAAGACCATAGAGAAATACAAGCTATTACAAGGTGTTAGGAAACTAGTAATAGCGGTATCTGGTGGAAAAGATAGCGTAGCTCTTCTGAGGATACTACATAAGCTCTATGATGGCAAGATAAAATTACTCGGTGTAACGATTGATCTCGGTATAGACCAGTATAGTAGAGAAGCATCTATGATAGCTTTAAAGCATTACAAGGAGCTTAGTATAGACTACATATGTGTTGATCTCAAAGAAGAGTATGGGTTCACAATAAGCTATATAAAAATGAATAAGAGAGTACTAAGGCTACACAGAAGCATATGTAGTCTCTGCGGCACTGTGAAGCGATATGTTTTAAACAAGATAGCGAGCGAGGAAAACGCGGATGCTATTGCTACCGGGCATAACATGAATGATCTGCTGTATCAGATAATTGCTTCAATGATTTCTGGGAGTAGAGAGGATCTAGGAAAAGCATTGTTAAAAACACCGTCTAGGAACGGGCTTGTATCAAGAATAAAACCACTAGCTTTCCTAAGTGATAAACAAACTCTTCTCTACAACATGGCTATAAACTCGGCGTTCTTCTGGAAATCTTGTCCTTATGCTGAACAGGGTACTTTAAAACGCGATGTACTAGATGCGCTAGATAGTATTGAACACAAACACCCTGGTTTTAAAGAGTCATTATTGGTGAACTTCCTGAAACTCGTAGAAAGCACTAAGCAAGCAACTACTGGCATAGTATATAAGTGTAAGAGGTGCGGAATGCCTACTAATAAGCCAGATATATGTGCTTTCTGTAAATTACGAGAAACCCTATTGGAGAGAATAAAAACTTGAGAAGGTGTTACCTATGGCTCAGATTAAGGTTAGGATAGGTAGAGATACTAAGATAGTAGATATTCCTGGCAGGAAGGTGAGACTATTAGACGTTATTGAAAAACTAGGATTAAAGGTGCCACAAGTAGTCATATTACTAGGTAATAAACCAGTGCCCGAGAACGACTATATTGATAGTGGTAGCGAGATTAGAGTAATAAGAGTCTATGATAAAAACTAAACTGAGTTAATTTTCTTAAAAGATTCTAACTAAAGCTATGCTGTTGCTGCTTCTTGAGCATCTTCACTAATGTATTCTGTTAGAAATACTGGTTCATCATTATCCTTCTTTAAATTATTGAGCACTTGCATACCTACCTCGCTTAAGACATATACCTTGTAGGTACCACGACCGTATATTAGTTTCACAATTCCTAGAGCTTCTAGTATATGGAAACTAGCAAGCACTATGTACCTAGGTAATCCAGTTTTTGTTACTACATCGCTTGGACTAACTGGCCCAGTAGCTATAACATCTAATAGTTTAATAAGTAGTTTTTTAGACTCCATAGGAGTTGACACCGTAACCTATGCTATCCATGATTACTTGTTTAAAAGAGTCTAGCCATAATATTACAGTAAATCAATGAATCGACTGGGTCGTATACTAGTAGACTATGACTAGACGAAAATATGGGAGAAGATATTGGTAAAACGGGTTTCCCGTGCCAGACGTTATCCATAACGTATTACTCAGCAGGATTTATAACTTATCAGATTTTTATATCACATTAATTGGTTTTTAAGAACACGTAATCTGTTAGCCTAATATATTAAGACTATTTAGTAGTAATACTTGATGTAAACAGTACCATGAGAAAACACTAATTAGTATAGATCTCTCAGTAACCACATTATCCTGCTTTACTCTTAAGATAATACAGTGGTAGAGAAAACACAATCATCATGGTCTCGGATTAACTATTCATGAAAACCATTCTCAACCCCGTGATTCCATGGTTAATTTTACCAGAAGTAAAGTTAAGCATGGATTAATTTCACCCTAATCTGATCATGGTCGCTATAATTGTTATTTACTCGGATTAGACGATGTAGAGACAATCTGTTCCCCGCGGTCGTCATCGCCTATTCGGGCTAAGCCCTTCTAAGCCTCTTCATCTACTCCGTAGTAGTTATTTTAAAAGTCCTTGTAATAAACATAGTTGTAGGTAGAAGAATAGTTATGGTAGAAACCTGTGAGGCACAAGGCTTTGATAGATAAACTACTCTTAAGCAAAACCTTTGTACTAAAGATTAGTGGAAAACTTGTTTCTCCTGATAGGATAGACTATATTAAGAATCTATCGGATACGCTTACACGTATCTATAATGACGGCTATAGATTTGCTATAGTAGTAGGTGGCGGCTCTACTGCTAGGAGCTATATTTCTGCCGGGAGAAAGCTCGGTGCAAGCGAGTCACTTCTAGATATACTAGGGATAGAATCGGCTAGACTAAATGCTATGCTGCTTGTTGCCGCTTTGGGAGAAAATGCCTACCAGCGCATACCACGTAGCCTAGACGAGTTTATCGATGCATGGACTTCTGGGAAAATAGTGGTATGCGGCGGTCTACAACCAGGACAATCCACTAACGCTGTATCCGCAATAATAGCAGAGACTATAGGTGCCCGGCTCATAATTAATGCCTCGACCATCGATGCCGTATACACGGGAGACCCGAAAAAGGATCCTAACGCTAAGGCATTAGATAAGATAAGCATTAGCCAACTTTATGAGCTACTTGGTGAGAAAAGCCAGGCGGCTGGAAGCTACGAATTATTCGATCACGTATCACTAAGCATTATGAAGAGAAGCCATCTAGCATCCGTAGTAGTGTATGGTGGTACTATCGATAACATTGTAAAAATTCTTAAAGGAGAGAAGATAGGGACACTAGTTTATCCAGACTAGTACTACTGCTATGGGGTGATAGAAAAACAAATAGATCCACGCTCTTAAAATAATTTAAATGAGCGGGGGTGCCCGAGCCTGGACGAAGGGGGCGGACTCAAGATCCGTTGGCGTAGGCCGTCCGGGGTTCAAATCCCCGCCCCCGCACCAATC
>CAZCAU010000018.1:0-25343 GCA_964496855.1 uncultured Desulfurococcales archaeon | reverse complement strand
TTTATAGATCTTTCCAGCTATTTCGTAGGGTCTGGCAGTCTTCTTGACTTCTCTTAGCTTAGTAAACAAGGCCTTAACAAGAGCCTCCAGCTTTTCTGATGATAAGTTTTCGAGAAACACTTTCTCTGGAGGGCTCAGCCCTAAGCTGCTTATCAGCTCTTTAGCTTTCTCCTCGTTTCCAGCCACGCTTGGGATAAATGGGTCTATCGTCTTGGCTATGCTCTTGTATAAGGGCTCGGAGCCTATGTCGAAGAATTTCAATGTTATCTCCTCGGTAATGCTCTTTGATGATAATAGCTCGCTAGCCACAATCTTATCTACACCTACAAGGTCCCCTGACTCACCTCTATCATAGCCTAGGAGGTATGCTACCGATAGTACTAGCATTTTGTTGAAATCACTTACGAACCAGCCCTCGCTCGCAAGGATAGAAGCTATTGATGATAATGTTGAAAGAGAATTCAAAATGACTATATTTTCCAGCGGCGTATACCTCTTGCCATCGTTTAGTATGAATAAAGCAGGCTTTTTTACATTATCTCTCTTAAGTCTAGTAGGCTCTAGACCTACGTATACCGAGGGCTCCTCAACACTAGTTGGGGGAAGATATTCGGGAGAAAACACTACTTTAATATTGCTTTCAATAAGAGTTTCGCCAAGAATACTACAAGCAGTAACCGCATCTATAGTTGGCGCATAAACCATGCGTACATACTTGTACTCCTTGAGTATGTTAGTCATAAACTCTACTGCTGAGCTAATAGATTTTTTTAACTCGGCTACCCCGCTAATAAATAGCGATAACACAGTAGATACACCAATCTCTATGCACCTATATACCAGTAATTAGATAAAAGAGTTAAGATTAGAAGACTATGAGAAATAATATACAATAAGATCAGTACTAGAAGCCATAGGTAGATATAAGGAGTCTGGCTTTCTCCGGGTTGTACTCCCAATCCTTAGGTAGCACGCCTACCCTCTTGTAGTATTTCACCAGCCTTCTTATCTTAGACTCTATCTCTATTAGGCCTCTCTTGCTATGAAAGTCTTTAGGATGCTCTTCAAGATGACGCCTTAAGTTGACAGCTCGTCTCATGAGGTTGAGCAAGTCTTCAGGTATCTCGGGGAGCAACCCGTGTTCTCTGAGTACATCAGTTATCTTCTTACCGAGAATAGGCTTTACTAAGGGTATACCATACTGGTCTCTCAGTATGATGCCTATCATTGAGGGCCCATATCCTTTCCTAGCAAGCTCTACTATTAGCGCTTCTATCTCCTCTGGCGTAAACCTGAGCCACTTTGGAGGCCCTATCCTGACAGGGCGGGTAGAGTGCGATTGCCCCTTTTCTCTCTTCTTGTTCAACTCTGCTAAACCCCTGTTCTACATCTTCTGGGTTAGAATTGTGAAATATTAAAGCCTTTAAGTTTTTTGAGGAATTCTGCTAGAGATTCAAATGCTTTCCCTCTATGCGAGTACTTGTTCTTCTCATCCATATCCATCTCAGCAAATGTCTTGTCAGATCCCTGGGGAACAAATATTGGGTCAAAACCGAAACCCTTGGAGCCTCTTGGCTCTCTTGCGATCCAGCCTTCTACAACCCCCTCAAATACTTCTATGTATGGCGGGCAGACACATGCGACTACAGATTTGAAATAAGCTTGTCTATTAGAGACGTTTTCTAAGAGTTTTAACACACCTTTTATACCAATGGTTTTATACACATAAGAGCTATAGGGTCCTGGGAACCCCTTAAGCGCCTTTATGAATAAACCAGCATCTTCTACGACTAGTGGTTTTCTCACGTACGCATACGCCGTCTTGGCTGCGTAAAGCACTATTTTGCTCAAGTCATCATCCTGTATCTCTATCTTCTTAACACTAGGTAGTAATTCTAGCTTTATACCGTACTTACTTAGAACCCTACTAGCCTCTTCATACTTATGCTTATTGTTGGTAACGAAATATAGTGATATACTAGAGTTTCCATACAAGATCCTTTTGCCTCCTTGCCACATATCTTCCTCTTTGTCTAATCTCGTGTACAAGCTCTAATATTCTTGCTGCGTCTTCACCGTAAACCTCTGAGTACTTATCCCAGAACATATTAAAGAGATTAGTTGCCTTATGCGGCGCTATGCTTTCAAGAGATCTTAGAAATACATGTATATCTGTTGCGATATCTTCTAGATCACTGGCGTGGCTTGCTATGCCAAAATCTATCAAATATAGTGTATTATCCAAGTCATTGACTATCATGTTAGATATTGTGAGATCACCGTGAACCACGCCTAGCGAGTGGAGCCGTGCTGATAGCTCTCCAGCTGCTTCAAAGTACTTCTCTAAGCTTTCTACATCATCATCTACTTCTATAACTATGTCGCGAAGAAGCTTACCCGGAATGTATTCCTCAACTATTACGCCTTTATGTATATCAACATAGTAGAGTATGGGAACTCTGATACCATTAGTATATGCAAGGCTTAGAAGCCTTGCTTCTCTAAGAGTTCTTTCTCTCCTTATGCGTGCGTCGAGCCTCGGGTCTCTGTATATTTTTGGCGGCCTAATCTTGAATACTGCTTCTAACCCAAGAAACTCTCCTTTAAGTAGTACTGCTTCTGCTCCACGACTGAGAATACTCATACCACGGGATATCAACTTCATCTAGCCTCCATCTCTGTCTTATAACTGCTTCCTCTGGCTTTATAGTAATGTTGTGCATGTATGCTAAGAGGCCTGTCCATGCAATCATAGCACCATTATCTCTTGCATACTCTGGTGGAACCACCAGGCTCCTTGCTTGCCAGGTTCTAGTCATTTTCTCTATTCTCTCACGCAGATAAGGGCTTGCCGCGACACCGCCTACTACTAATACTTCTTTCTTACCCGTATGTGCTAGACATCGCTCTGTTACTTCTAGGACCATGGAGTAAGCTGTTTCTCTAAGCGTGTAGCATACGTCGGAAAGACCATACCCTCCCTTCTCTAAGAGTCTTAAACTAGCTGTTAATAGACCTGAAAAAGACAGGTCTTGCCCTTTGACAACATACGGTATCTCGTCTTCTATCAGCTTGCCATGCTCTGCACAAATGTCTATTTGATGCCTACCTGATACCACATATGGTGGCGCAAGTCCTACCTCTCTAGCGAACGTGTCGAATAAATTGCCTAGAGCTATATCTAGTGTTTCACCAAATACCCTGTAGCGGCCTTTATTATATGCGGAAACTATGGTGTTTCCACCAGAGAGGTAAAGGATAACCGGGTCTTTAGCACCAGTTACAAGCCTGCCTATCTCGATATGTGCTACAGCATGATTAACGGGTACTAGTGGTTTATCATAGTAAGCCGCTATTGCTCTAGCAACAGAGGCTCCAACACGTAGACATGGGCCAAGACCAGGGCCTAAGGCTATAGCTACTGCTGTTATGTCTTTAATCGTAACTCCAGCGACAGATAATGCCTCTTTAATTACTCGAGGGGCTTCTCTTACATGATGCCTAGATGCTTCTCGGGGATGGATACCTCCTTTCTCGGGAATGTATGTAGAATATACATTAGATAAAATGTACGGCTTCTTACTCGAGGCTACGCCTGCACCAAATGTATGAGCTGTTGATTCTATCCCTAGGACTAGTATCTCATCCATTGTATATACTTAACCCTTAAGTTTTACCTTGATCGTTTCCTGCTAGAAGTTATAAACTCTGTATAACCACATTTTCCACAATGCCATCTCTCAATAGGTTTCAAGTGATGAGCCATTATACTGCCGCATCGCGGGCACTTCTTATTCTTAAGCCTTATCTTGCCTGTATTATAGTCGTACTCGTAGAGTCTAGATATAAATCTCTTTTCTGTCATTCAGTTCTCCCTCACTCTTCTTCGAATCCCTTATTTCTTATAATGATATGCTTAGGCTCAAAACTAAGAGCCCTCTCTACACTATCATATATGTGTGCATATACGCGTGTTTGTGCCATTCCATACTCGCTCTCTATTTTTCTTACATAGACCTTGTCTATCTCTACATTATAGTGTTTTGCAATAGCTTCCCTAACTACAAAGCGCATAGGGGTTCCTGCATTAGGATGACTTATTACAATAGTAACCTCTTTTCGTTTTATTAATGGATTATATCTTTCCTCTACTATTTCGCCAACATAGTCTTCTCCAATCGTGATTTTTCTACCTGTTGCCGTACTCATTGCCATACATCCTCCATCGTTATGCACTCTTAGTTACTTCTGGGTACCTTCTTCTATAACTGAGGAATATAAATTAATTCTTTCCATGGAAAGAATATGCATATTATATAGTTGTGGGAAACTTGTAGAAACTACTACAGAGCCTACTTTTGGCTGACCATATATTATGATAATGTCCTCCCGCTGTGCCAGAATAAAGGGTAGAGCGAGTAGGTCTTCCTCACCCCTAACTATGATCAAGTAGTAGTCTGGAGACTCAAGCATGTCTTCCACAGATTCTAAAAGCTCAGAGTTTATTGTACCACTCAGGTTATCTACTTCGAGTATGACGGAGTTTATCCTCTTATAACTACTAATCACACTATTTATGATATCATCAGAGGCTCTTCGCCTCATTATCTTAGCATCTATAACTGCTACCTTAGGCGTCAACCCGCTTTGTATAAGCTTGTGAGTCGTGTAGTCGCCTACAGATATTATTTTCTTATCGATACTTTTGAGAATAGGAATTAAATTCTCTAGGCTAGTAGAAAAGACGAAGCCGAGAGGGTTCTTTAATTCTAATCGCAGTAAATGGTCTTTCAAGACAAGCAATTAATGACGCCTTTAACGAATCTTTATAGCATACCTGCCGGGCTTCTTTATTCCAAGTATTTTGGCTATAGTTGATTTCTCTACATCTATTATCACTATTACTCCATCCCAGTCATTTGTAAAAGACGTAGAGCCGCAGACCGGGCATATAGTGACATTTTGATCTACTAATGCTCTACAAGTTCTACACGCCTTGAATGGTTTGCTTACTCGTCTAAAAGCCAGGAGAACTCACCCCATTACCTCTTCTTGCGCGACCTAGATACTGCTGGTTTCTTAGCTTTCTTCTCCTCGGCTTTCTCCTTCCTAGCCTCCACGCCTTTTCTTATTCTCTCGACATCCTCCTTTATCCACTCTAGTTTACCCAAGAATGGCTGACGCATTGTTAGAGCTATCCTAGGCAGGTATGGGACTCCTGCATAACTTACCTGTATAATTCTAGCTCTAACGCTATCTCCTATGCCTACTTCTCTAAGCGTTGTACGACCTATGTATGCACCTCTATTCTCGTCAAAATCTAGCTCATCGTCTAGTATCTGGGATTTATGCACAAGGCCATCAAGAGGTCCTATGTTTACGAATATGCCGAAGTCTCTAGCTTCTACAACCTTGCCCTCCACAACCTCGTGTAGTAGTGGTTTGAATGCTATTACATCAAATTCTGCTCTATGATATGTTGCTCCATCACCTGGTAGTATTACGCCGAGCTCTTCTACTGATACATTCATTACGGAGATTATTACTCCTAAATCCTTGTCTACTAGCCCCTCATATCGCTCACGCAAAACTCTAGTTGCCACTACCTCTAATGGTTCGCCCAAGTACTCGGGCGGTATTCTCACGACATCCCTGATCCTATAGAACATGTACATCGCATTCCCCTCGCAGACCTCCACTATTATTGAGAAACATACTGTCTATTCGATTAGGACAATCTATTGCTTCATAGACAACTCGGTTATATAGCTTACTATCCCCATATAATTATATTACGGGGCTCCACTCTAGGACAAAACGTCCTCTTTCCTCTTTAAGAAATAGAGATGCTATACCAGCTTGTCGCAGTACTCGCCTTAATTCACGATCGCTTGTTACTACTATTGCTATGAAACCTTGTTTCTTGAGATATAAAGCAGTATCAAGCAAAGCCTCATCTATGCTCTCCTCCTCGTGTTTCTGAAAGTCTCTGATGCTGCATCTTCTTAAGCAAAAATCTAGGCCGAGCATCAAGTTTCTCTTCTTAAAACCTGAGGGTAGACTATCTATTACTCTCTTTGCCTCCTCTAGGATAAAAGACGGTATTATACAATCGTATCTAACACTAACTTGTTCTTCAAAATCTTCAAAGAAGTTGTATCCTTTACCGACTAGGAATATAGCATTAGTGTCTAGTATTAATACTATTTTCTTGTTATCCTTATTCCCAGAATTCTTTATTGAAGTACCTGTTGTAGACAATACTTGTTTATCCCTAATCCTCTATTATGCCCCAGCCTACAAGTCTCCAGCGTCCAAGTACTTGTCTACTTATAGCTACTCGTGCACCCTTCCATGCAACAACTGGTCTCTTAAGCACTACCTCCATAGTGTCTTGCGATACTCTAGTGGGTATCCCGAGTGTTATAGCTGTTCCGACCGTTATCATCAATGGCTCTCTTGGCCTAATTGGAGTTACTTTTAATAGCTCTTTAGCCCCGACAACTCTTTCTAAAAGCTTGTACTCTATCCTTATAGTATTGTGTACGGGTGGTAGCTGGCCTGGTTTGCCAACAACATTGCCTACTAGGTTATCTGCTTTAGTTATTGAAGGATCAAGTTCTGTGCCTATGGCTACTAGTCCTCCCGGCTTTGCCTCATCAACTTCTATATCACCGAATTTTAACGATACTATTTTCGTGTACAGCGGCATGTATTCTACTCTTCCCTGCTTCTCTACCCTCACGCCTGGTCTTATCTCTATCTCGTCTCCTACCCTCAGTATTCCTTGAATTATGCTACCACCTATGACTCCGCCTTTAAGCTTGTCTGGCGGCGTACCAGGTTTATTGACATCAAAGCTCCGTGCTATGTACATTAACGGGGGCTTTGTGGGGTCTCGTTTAGGTGTGGGTATTCTCTCCTCCATTGCTTGTAGAAGAGCATCTATGTTGGCTTTGTGTAGCGCGCTTACAGGTATTATTGGTGCATCCTCCGCCCATGTGCCTTTTAGAAATTCTTTAATCTCCCTATAACTCTCGCGTGCACGCTCTATTGAGACTACGTCAACTTTGTTCTGTACAACAACTATGTTCCTAACACCGGATATTTCTAGAGCCACGAAATGCTCTCTTGTCTGTGGCTGCGGGCACTTTTCATTAGCAGCAATCACTAATAATGCTCCATCCATTAGTGCTGCGCCGCTCAGCATAGTAGCCATTAATATCTCGTGCCCAGGTGCATCTACATAAGATACTCTCCTAAGTAAGACAGGGTTCCCGTTACAGTGTTTACATGAAGGCTCTGGCTGAAAAGCCTCAGGCGGCTCGCATCCCTCACACTTGTAAATATCGCCTATAGCATAGCCCAGCTTTATAGTCATTCCTCTCTTAAGCTCTTCTGAGTGTTTAGCTGTCCATACCCCTGTTAGAGCCTGGACTAGTGTTGTTTTACCGTGATCAACATGACCTACTACTCCTATATTAGCTTCTGGCTGCAACTTATCCTTGTTTTTAGCCATCTTGATATCACTCTATTTCTTCTCTTCTTCACTATACACTATAACTGTATTTATCTGAACAGTGTCTTCCGAGATAGTGTTGCCTCTAACCATTTTTCTCCTACGCTCACCTTTCTCCCGTGGGTGAAAGCCTGGTGGACCAGATAATAACACCTTTTTCTTCACAGGCCCTGGGAGATCAGGTCTCATAGGGAAACCACTGCTGTCCGAGCCGCCTGTTATACGTAGCTTAAGACCAGGCAGTCCTGCTAGTGCTGCATCAAATACGTCTCCTATTTTCAAACCTATTAGTCTAGAAGACTTCTCAGAGTCAAGAACTATTTGCCATGCTTTTGCTCTATATATCTTAGCCTTTTCTACTTCTTCTACACCTATCTTTTCTCCTATAAGATCAAGGCTAATCCAAACCTCATTCTCCGGGACTTTCTCGTCGGCTTCAGCCCTAACGGTTATCTTAACAGTCTCCCCTTTCTCATCAGTAGCTTTAATCTGGTAGACTCTTGATTTTGAGGGAAGTTTCTCAAAGAGCTTGTGATTGACCTTTGCTATCGGTAGTTTACGCTTTTCCTTCTCCTCGCTGCCATACCCAATATCTTCTACTCCCTTTACTTTCATCTCTATGAACTCTTCTCCTGCTAATGGATCCGAGATTGTTAACTTAAACTCTGGCATCCCTTTCCATCTCCCTATACTTGACAACTGTTCTTGTATTGGAGACTACTAAACCTTTTTAGATTTTATCATAGCAATGAATAAAGAAGGATAATAGGCTTAATAAAACTTATAATAATATAAATCGCACTGCCTAATGTATTCTTGTGAGGAATGGTACCTGTGAGCAAAGCTACGAGCTCAAAGAAGCTTAGACAACCGATAGTAGTGGTTTTAGGTCATGTAGACCATGGCAAAACCACTTTGCTAGACAAGATTAGGGGCACAGCTGTCGCGCTTAAGGAACCAGGTATGATAACACAGCATGTTGGTGCAAGTATTGTTCCAGCAAGTGTGATCGAGAAGCTTGCTGAGCCTCTGAAAAAATTAATACCTATAAAACTAGTCATACCTGGCCTGCTCTTCATTGATACACCAGGCCATGAACTCTTCTCTAACCTGAGGCGTAGAGGGGGGAGCATAGCGGATTTCGCAATCCTAGTAGTAGATGTTGTAGAAGGCTTTAAAGCACAGACCTACGAGAGTATAGAGATACTCAAAGAGAGGAAAGTACCATTCTTAGTTGCAGCAAACAAGATAGACAAGATACCTGGATGGAAACCTCACCAAGACATGCCGTTCATATATACTATAAGACAGCAGAAGGAGGAAGTAGTATACCGGCTTGAGGAACTAGTCTACAAGATAGTTGAAAGATTAGCTGGCTTAGGTTTTAGAGCTGATAGGTTTGATAGAATAAAAGACTTTACAAGAACAGTAGCTGTTGTACCTGTATCAGCTAAAACTGGTGAAGGCATTGCTGAGCTCTTAGCAGTATTAGCAGGCTTGACCCAGCAGTATCTAAAACACAGACTAGTGTATGCTGAAGGACCAGCTAAGGGTGTTGTACTAGAAGTTAAGGAAGAGCCAGGCTTAGGCGTGACACTAGATTGTATAATATATGATGGAGTAATAAAGCGTGGAGACACGATAGTTGTTGGCAGCCTTAATGATGCGATAGTGACAAGAGTTAGAGCATTACTTATGCCAAAGCCTCTTCAAGAAATACGAGCGCCAGAAGAAAAGTTTGTACAAGTAGAAGAAGTGAGTGCCGCTGCTGGCGTAAAAATCGCTGCTGCAGGCTTAGAAAACGTTGTAGCAGGCTCTCCATTATACGTTGCTACGAGTAGCGAGGATATAGATAGGCTGAAGAAGCTAGTCAAAGAAGAGATAGCCTCACTAATAATAAGGACCGATAAAAGCGGAATAGTAGTAAAAGCTGATACTCTCGGCACTCTTGAGGCACTAGTCAATGCTTTAAAACGAAGGGAATACCCTGTCAGGATAGCTGATATAGGACCTGTCACCAGGCGCGATGTTATAGAAGCAAGCATAGTTGCTAGAGAAAATAAGTATCTAGGAGTAATACTAGCTTTCAACGTAAAGGTTCTCGAAGAAGCCGAGGAAGAGGCCAGGAGGAGCAATATACGTATTTTCAAAAACAATGTGATATACAGGCTTATAGAAGAGTATGAGGAGTGGGTTCAGAAGGAGAAGGAAAAAGAGAGAAGAATGGAGCTCCAAAGCCTTATTAGACCAGGTAAGATCAGAATACTGGCTGGCTACGTCTTTAGGAGAAGCAACCCAGTAATCGTAGGCATAGAGGTTCTAGGCGGTATTATAAGGCCTGGTTATCCTCTGATGAGACCTGATGGGAAAAGAATAGGCACTATACACCAGATCCAAGATAGAGGAAAATCCGTGCAGGAAGCAAGAGCTGGTATGAGCGTTGCTATATCTATTAGAGATAGAATTATGGTTGGCAGACATATAGATGAAGGAGACATTTTATACACAGATATTCCCGATAATCATGCACGACTACTATTGACAAAGTTCAAGAACGAGCTAAGCGATGACGAGATGATGGTGCTTAAGGAAATAATAAGCATAAAGAGAAAAACAAATCCATTCTACGGGTTCGAAGCGAGAGTCTCCTAAATCTCTCCACGGCACCTAGTTTTATTCCTAGATAAGATTAATTATGAGTAAAACTTATCCTAGCCTAGATCACTTCACCAAATATAATTTTGACTTCATGTCTATAACTTTCGGGAGAATCAGAGGCATGTACAATATTTTCCTGTATCGATAACGAGTAGTCACCTCTTATAGTCCCCGGAGCTGCTTTCTTACCATCAGTTTCTCCTATAAGTCTCCTAGCAACAGATATAGCTGATTCACCCTCAATGACGAATGCTACTATGGGACCAGAAGTGATGAATTCTATTAAACTTTCAAAGAATTCTTTGCCTTTATGGACCTTATAGAACTCCTCGGCTTTTTCTCTAGAAAGTCTCAGCATTTTTAAAGCGACTATCTTGAAACCTTTCCTCTCGAATCTAGAAATGACTTCACCTACTAGTCCTCGTCTAACACCATCCGGCTTTACCATTATTAATGTACGCTCTATAGCCAAGACGTTGCACCCGAGATATTTCTCTAGGAGCACTCATACCAGCTTGCTGACTTTACCCCTTAGTCTTAGAAGCCCACTTTAGTTTACGCGGGTTCCTTTTAAGTATTAATGCGCTCTTGAAGCATTTTCGAGAACAGAACCATCTAATGCTACCATCGTTTAACACATACATTATTCCCGTACCAGGCTCTATTTGTTCACCGCAGAAGCTACACCTAGCTCTCACGGGCATCTGCTCGAGACACCTCGCAGTAGTAGCACTATCTTTTTACTATGAGCCTAGAGATGCATAAGCATGTCAGGACTTATTAAACTTACTGCATAGGGTCATTGATACCGTAAACCTTAATAGAACTATATGTTTTTTGTTACTCACAGCAAGCAGGGTGTAGAGGCTTTGAGCCAGAAAGAGAAAGAGGAGATTAACATTATAGAAGAGATAGGATTTCCCGCAGAAGTTATTCAGATAATTGGTAGAACAGGTGTTACAGGCGAGATAACACAAGTACGTGTAAGAGTACTGGAGGGAAGAGATAAAGGAAGAATACTTACACGGAACGTGAAGGGACCTGTAAGAATCGGTGATATACTAATCCTCAGGGAGACTGAGAGAGAAGCTAGAAAGCTATCTAGACGTAGGTAGTGTTTTGGAAAAATTATGTTGTTGTTTTACCGCTCTTACAGATCATGTTGCTACTCTGTTATGATGCCTTAGTCTTAAGTTCTGAAACTGCTTTGATTATTTCATCGACGAGATCCTTTGCTTCGCCTGGGTCTAGTATTGCTGCGCTAGCAGCTGCTACTTCTATGCCTGCTGCTTCTCCTAGTTTCTTTTTGCTAGGCACATATACGTATGGTATCTTCTTTTCCTCGCAGAGTAGTGGCAAGTGAGCTACTACTTCTGGTGGATCTACATCCTCTGCTATTAGTACTAGTTTTGCTAGTCCTCTTTCAACAGCTTTTGTAGTCTCATTTGTGCCTTTCTTAATCTTGCCTGTTTCTCGAGCCTTCCTGATAGCCTCGTAGGCCTTTTCGGCTAGCTCGGCTGGTACTTCAAACTTTACGTAAAATGGTTTTGACAAGGCTTGTCATCCTCCTCCCATTCTGGTCGTCGTTCATTCTAGAACAACAACTAGACCTTTAAATATCTTTACTCGTGTATAAAGGCTAAGATATGCTTCTTACCAGTCTTTTCCTTAAGAGTTACGAAGCCGTATCTGTAGAACTGGAACTTGTCCCCTATTTTATACTTAGTTATACTAGGCTCTACATACCCCTTATCCCTTTTTAGTCTTAATCCTATTGGCTTTACAACTACTGCGCGCAGCGCATCTTTAACTGGTAGCCACTGTATTATTGTTAATCGTTTTCTCCTAGCATACTCTAGAGAAAAGCCTGTTATCTCTGCCTCGATAAAGTCGTTATTCTTGTTCTTGAGTGCGATATTTGCTAGTTCCATAAGTCTTAACTCTCTCTTCATGAGGACATCATTGGCTGATACATATATCTCGGGCTTATCCGGGCATATGCTTAGTTTTCTAAAACCAAGGTTCTTGTTTGATGGATGAAATGGTATCTCAGCCTCTACACACTCCTCGAGATTCCTCAGTAATAGTTTCACTGGGTTTGGCACGAATATTAGCCTAGGAGTTACAGGATCTATTAGCTTCCTATTAACAGACGCTAGGTTATCAAAACTTATGCTTGCATCGGTGGTTTTCACTCCTACTTCTAGTATTATCTTCTTAATAGCTTCTGGCTCAAAACCACGGTTTCTGAGAGCAGAGAGGGTTCCGAATCGTATATCACTTATACCATGGAACTTATCAGGATAATCTTCTAGCATCTTTCTTATCTTTGACTTACTCATAATGAAGCCTTCAAGTTTAAGTCTTCCTAGATGTAGTGTTTCAGGATATTTCCAGCCCAGGTGCTTGTAAAGGAATTTCTGCTTAATAGTGTTCGTTAAGTGCTCTTTTCCTCTAAGTATATGTGTTATGCCTAGTAGGTGGTCATCCACAGCTGCTGCAAAATTATATGTTGGCCATACAATATATCTCGAACCTGTTAATGGGTGTGGAGACCTGTCTGTATCAATAATCCTCATGGCAACCCAGTCACGGACACTTGGATCGGGATACGATAGATCAGTCTTCAACCTGAAAACTGCTTCTCCCTCATTAAAGTATCCCTCAAGCATCTTATCCCATAACTCTAGGTTATCTTCTACACTAGCATTCCTATGCGGGCATGGCTTACCGCTATCTCTGTACCCTGAGAATTCTTCTCGACTACACATATCGATATAAGCAGCATTCTTTGATAACAATTCTCTAGCAATCTCATAGTATATCTCCATGCGTAGCGACTGTATGTATTCTTCGTCCCACTTAATCCCGAGCCATGCAAGGTTCTCCTTGATAATATTGTATGCCTCTGGTAGAGGTGTTTTTATGCGTGGATCCGTGTCCTCGAATCTAAGTATGAACTTTCCTCTATAGATCCTGGCATATTCATGACTTATTATAGCTGGCCTGGCATTGCCTAAATGTATGTCAAAGTCGGGGTTAGGGGCGAATCTGGTAACGATAACCTTATACTTATCAGCCGCTGGTAATGGGGGTAGGGCTTTTTTCTCCTCTGTCTTATGCTCCTCAACAAGTAGTTCAGGATATTCTTCTCTAAGTATCTGCTCTTGTCTCTCAAGAGGAAGCGAGTTAACTTCGCTAACAATGTCTTTAACTATTTCTACAAGTTCTTTAGCACGAGATCTAAGCTCTGGATGCTCCCCTAAAATCATGCTCATAACAGGTCCTACAGAGGCTTTGCCACCATGCTTCACAGCATTTTTCAACACATATCCTTTTACTATTCTCCTGAGTTCTTCATAACTCACATGCATCATCAACACCAACGATTACCACAAGATACTTCTCGGGGTGCGAGTGACTCAATGTAAATACACTTATTATAAAACCTTCCCGAGGAGATTTTACTACTCTTACTTCACGCTTACCTGTTAGCACTAGCATTATTTTTTCTCTCCTACCTACCTTATCGCCTTCATCTTTTAAGAAATGGATACTGGATCCTTCAACTTCTAGTAGTATGAGAGAGGCTCCTGATGGTATTATTATCCTCTTAGCTGTATCTTTTTTCTCAAAGAGGAGTGGCTTTATAGTCCTGCCCTCGTAGATATCAATGGCTTTTGCTAGTTCTTGAAAATCCTGAATAGGGACAAGAACTGCTTTTCCTGCTTCTTCGGCAAGATCTTTACAGGACCTCTGCTCCCTGTCTTTTGTCTGTAGCATGTATAGCAAGGCTGCGAAAACATCCTCCAAGTTCTTTAGTAGTGAATACAGTATATGTAATGACTAGGTGGGGAGGAATAAAAGACTATTTCTCGCGTTCTACAACATAATGAGCCAGTTCTACAAGTGCTTCTTTAGCTTTCTCATTACATATATGTGTGAGCGAGTCAAGGCTTTTCAAGGCTTCTTCTATGTATCTCCTTGCAGTATCTGTAGCATACTTGAGAGCTCCTGTTTTCTCTATTATCTCGGCTACCTCTCTGTACTCGTCCTCGCTTAGATTCTTATTGCCTAGTCTTTCCTTTAATATACGCTTATCCTCCTCGCTACCGTTTTCGAGCACGTATATTACTAATATGGTCTTCTTACCCTCTCTTATATCATTATATACTGGCTTACCGGTTTTGGCGGGGTCACCAAATACTCCTAGTATATCGTCTCTTATCTGAAAAGCCATTCCAATACTTTTACCATACTGCCTTAGATGTTCTAAATCTGTTCTCGAAGCATTAGCTATGATAGCGCCAGTAGCTACCGAAGCCTCTATTAATGTAGCTGTCTTCCTCTTTATCATGTCCAGGTAATCTTCTACTTTTATGTCCCATCTCTTCTCGAAATCCATATCTAACGCCTGGCCCTCAGCTATAATACTCGTAGCCTCAGCCAATACACGAGAAACCTCAACAATATTGTCATGACTCACGCCACGGCTAACTAAGTCGTATAGTAGCTCAAAAGCCTTAGAGAACAAAAGATCACCTGCTATTATGGCCGTGGGCTCGCCCCATATAGTATGAACCGTTGGTACTCCTCTCCTGAACTCATCCTGGTCCATTATGTCATCATGTATTAATGTAAAGTTATGGATAAGCTCTATAGCAGCTGCTGCTGGCAACGCCTTCTTATAGTCTTCGCATAAAAGTTCTGTTGTCAAAAGTGTTAAAGACGGTCTAATCCTCTTACCACCAGCTTTTATTAAGTGAAGAGCTGCCTCGTAGAGAAATTCTGGATAACCTTGAATTTTTTCTAATATGTATCCGTCTATCTCTGGGACGTAATTATCTAAGAACTCTTTAAGTACTCTCAGCGACACTATTAATCCACCACTAGTTTCTCCTATTGGTAAAGATTTGTTTAAAACTATTATTCTCTCTGTATATTACTTGCTATGCTTCTTGATTCTACGTAACTTGTTTAACTCCATTCTTTCATCTAGATACCGAGTTCTGATCTCTTTGTATGTTTTTATATCGATTCCTCTTTGTGAAAGCCAATTGTAGATTTCTACTCCTATTACAAAATCCTTGCGCATTAGATCAGCTATACTTTTGCTACCTGTCAAGAACATGAAGTATGTAAGTTCTTTTTTCATAGTATTAATATACCTTACAACATCTTCAGAGCTTTTAATGGCTAGTCTAAGAATAGGGAGAGCGAGACCGGCCATATCGGCTCCGATAAGTATTGATTTTGCCACATCAATTCCTGTCCTTATTCCGCCACTCGATATTATGAAGGCTCTAGGGGCTGTCCATCTAGTCTCGAAAATGCTTAAAGCCGTTGGTATACCCCATGAAGAGAAATATTTCTCTGCCTCCTCAGATAGTATTTTCTTGCCTCTTCTCCTGGCTCTTAGTATTTCTACTTTAAGCCAGTTAGTGCCTCCTGCGCCTGATACATCATAGTATCTTATGCCTATCTCATACAGCTTCTCTATAACTTCTTTTGAAAAACCTGAGCCTGTCTCTTTCACTATTACTGGTAGCTTGTCTACAAGGTTTCTGAGCTTTTCTAGTATACCCCTGAAGTTCTTATCACCCTCGAACTGGAAGAGCTCTTGCCCCGGATTTAAGTGTACAGCTAGGGCATCGGCGTCTATCATCTCTATTGCTTTCACTATATCTCTAATAGTATATCCTTTCAAGAGCTGGGGTGCGCCTATATTAGCTATTATGGGTGCGGTGGGTGCTTTTTTCCTTGCAATACTATACGTGTATGCTAGCGATGGGTTTTCTATCGCTGCTCTTTGGCTTCCAACACCCATAGCTATACCGGTTTCCTCTACTGCCTCGGCTATTCTCTCATTAATAACAGCTGTATCAGGGTGGCCACCGGTAATTCCCGTAATCATTATGGGTGCCTGAAGCTTTTTGCCGAGAAACCATGTTGATGTATCTATCTCGTCGAAGTCTATCTCGGGGAGAGCCATGTGTATTGGAGTGACCTGATCTAGGAGAGTAGAAGTCTCTGACTCAACGTTTTCTGCTAGGCATACATCTATGTGTTCTAGTTTTCTTACAGGTGTCTCAGACAATTGTAGCGCCCCCGGGGTTTACCCTAGGATAACACGTGTGCCAGGGCATTTATTATTTACTAAAAATTCTCTCAGAGCACTGGGTTTTAGACCATTTAGTATACAGACTTCTCCTCTCCACTCTTTGCTCTCGTGTAGCATTAGGAACTTATTATATAATCCGCCTGTGACATCAATTGCTCCTTCACATAGCATTATCTTTCTAAGCTTTTCTAGATCTCTGGGTAAGACTACCTCTTTGATCACAGTGCCTTTATCATCTAAAACACCGTCTCGGTCTATTAAGAAGCCTAGGTTATCTGCGCCTATACCCTTACATATCTGGAGGGCAAGTGTGTCTCCTGATACAATCTTTATTTCCTTGCCACACAGGATAGCGTCGCCGTAGAGTACTGGTATCAGGTTTTCATCTAAATCTTTAAGAATAGAAGTGTTGCAGGATACTTTACCCATATTACATGTACACAGAGAGTGCGTAGTAATAGTTGTAAGCGGGAGACCCATATCCAAGCCTATGCGTAACAAGAGCCTGTTCAGCTCTATCATGTAATATTGTATAATAGATGCCTTTAAGTACACACTCATGCCATTTACTGAGCGTAGAAGCTTATCTGCTATATAATGACCATACGAGCCGCCTCCATGGACTAGTATAAACCTAGTGCTTGTCTTATCTAGTGATTCCCTAAGCAAGGCAAATATATTTCTAACAATACCTGTTCTAAGACTCAGCGGTATTGCTTTATCAGTTATAACACTCCCGCCAAGTTTCAACACTCTAGTCTTAGTCATTAACAGCCCCTTCAACCACTATACATGTGTTGGTAAATAAACCGTGTGACCATGGCATGAGCTTGCATATATAGCTAGTATCGTTAAGCTTATTACTACAAGGGATTCCACATAGAGTCCTGGTAATAACATTCTCCATTTCTAGCAGCTTACGTATATGATCCCGTATCCCACGCTTCTTAGCCAACCTGTATACCTCTACAGGGATGTATCCTAGGAGTTTAATTATAAGGACACTAGTATCTCCTAGCTTTTCTAAATCCCTATTTGTCAAAAGACAGCTAAGCTGCTTGTCTACATCTATTTCTAGGATTTTCAATACAAAACCAGGCTGTATAGAGAAGTTTTCTTCGCCAGACCTACATAAATGGAGGCCTGTACTTATTAGACCTAGTCTGTAGCATTCGATTATGGTTTTCTCCATATACGATTCCTTGAGTACGAGATCATCTAGTTCTTTTAAGAATCTACGTATCTCTTCATCAGATAAGCTTACTCCTTCTAACCTGCTAGTCTCTTTTATCACTAGATACGAGGCTAGAGAGTATACAAGATAATCGCTTATGGGTTTGTGACTATGTATTCTAATAACAGCTCTAATGTCGTATCCGAGTACTTCTCTCAAATTAGTATAGAACTCCTCGACCTTATGTGTAAGCCAGTTACTTGGAGAAAAAATCTTCTTATCTATATTATCAAATATTATACCTGTTTGCTCATACCTGTTTGTCTTTTCTACATCTATACTTATTCTCATAGATTCATTACTAGTAGAAGCTACAAGTACAGGATTATTGATACCGCTTATAGGCACCCCAGATAATATGATAGGATAATATATCTCTAAGACTGGCATCTCTCTCCTACTTTAGTACTCTTATAGCGGCATATCCGACTACCGCGCTTTTGTCTCCAGTCACGTCACCTGATGTAGCATATGCTAAGAGTTCTGCACGTTTACTACCAATATCCCTGCCCATGTATAGAAGCGTCATGACAGGGCCTGGCCCGCACATGCTTATACCATACTTTTCTACTACTGCATGGAGTTTCTCAGGATCAAGATCTATTATTGCATCTATAGCCATCTTGTCCTTACTTACAGCTATATCGTGTGGCTCGTAGTGGGTAAAGTCGCTACTAGCTATAATTACTACATCTTTTCCTAACTTGTTTATTGCCTCGATTATAGCCTTAGCTAGGTCGCGTGCAACTGCTGGTTCTTGGTTAAGCATCACTATTGGTACGAAAGAGATGCTTTCACCATATATGTATTGAAGGAATGGGAGCTGTACTTCTATGGAGTGTTCGTATAAATGTGCTTTTTCATCAATATCAGCATATATAGACTCCTTGGTTATCTCCATAGCTAGCTCAGCATCTATTGGTACACGTCCAAGAGGAGTTAACCACTCGCCCTCGGCCATCACGCTTACTAGTGTACCATACCCTGTATGGTTAGGTCCTATTATAATAAATGCATCTGGCTTGCCCTCAGAAGCTATCTTGTAATATGCATGTGCAGCTATTGGGCCGCTGTACATGTAGCCAGCATGTGGTACGACAAAACCTAGGCTCTCTTTTTTCCTCTCAGGAGAAAGATGAGGTGTAGAGCCAGGGCCTAGTCTATGTGTGAATAATTCTTCTATCTGGGATCTTAATGTAGCAGGATCCCCAGCATAGAATAGCCCAGCTACCGAGGGATGCCTTGTTTTAAAAGATAGGGCCATAATGCATCATCAAAATACTATCTGCCGGGCTTACTCATAAACTCTTCTACAGGTACTGGTAGCTCTGCTGTAGGCTCGAGCTCTCCTCTCTCTCTAAGTACTTGTCTTGTGAGGACCCAGTAGAGGAAAGCAAGGCTTTTTCTTCCCTTGTTATTTGCTGGTATTATCAAATCCACGTAGTCGATCTTATTATCTGTATCCACAAACGCTACTATTGGGATACCTGTTTTTGCTGCTTCTATTATAGCCTGACTATCTGCACGGGGATCGGTAACTACTAGGAGGTCTGGCTCTAAGTACCATTCGAGCCGAGGATTAGTGAATATTCCTGGTATTATTCTGCCAGTAACTGCTTTGCAGCCTATTAGGCTGCAGAACTTCTGGGCGGGTTGTTGCCCGTACTGTCTAACAGCTGTAACTACTATTGATGAAGGCTCATGTCTAGCTATGAATCTAGCTGCTATCCTTAATCTTTCATCAATTTTTCTTACATCCAAAACATATAAGCCGTCTGAGCGTACTCTATACACGAATTCTCTCATAGGCTTAGTACAAATGTGTGTCCCTATGTGTACTCCTGAGGCTAGGTACTGGTCTAGAGGTACTAGTAGCTCGATTGTTTTCTGCTGAACTTCTGTAGACATCTTATCCTCTACACTCTCACCGCTCAAAGACTACCTACCTCCATTTACCGAATTTAACTATTTCATCGACCAGGTTTATGTGAGAAATAAGCATTCTCCTACAACAATAGCGTTTCACACCTAGAGAATCAAGAACCCTCTCAGGATCTTCTCCCTTATTCACTCTCGAGTAAAATTCTTCCCATAAATGCCCAATAGGCGCACCACATGTAAAACATCTAACGGGTATAATCACTCCATAATACACCTCTACCTATACGACTTTTGTCTTCTACGTCTAGCACTATACCTCATGTACTTCTTAGGCTCTGTTCTACGAGGATCACCAGATAGCATTGTTACATCATATGCGCTAAACAATTCACTTAATTCCTCAATACCTGTGTATCGCAAGAGGCCTCGTGCGATAGCCATTCTGACCGCCTCTGCCTGCGCCATATAACCGCCGCCCCTGACGTTTACTTTTATATCTACAGAGTTTCTTATGGCGTCGCCTACGAGTTGTAGGGGCTCCTGCATTTTTACTCTAGCTATCTCTATGGGGTAGATTTCTAATGGTACACCATTTATCCAGACTCTGCCCTTGCCAGGCCTTATGATGGCTCTGGCAATAGCTTTTTTCCTCTTACCCGTAGCTATTACTATCTTCACTACTCTCTACCCTCTCCAGCCGAGTTCTTTTGCTAATTCTTTGAGTGTTATATATTTTGCCTGGAGCTTGCTAGCGGACGCCTCGGGTATCTTGATAAAGTTCTTGCCTGCAAGCTCTTCTGGTATACCCTCGTAGACTTTTAGTTTTTTAAGAGCTTGTCTACCATGCGGTTTTCTGTAAGGAAGCATGCCACGTACGGTTTCTTTGAGAATGGCTGAAGGCATTCTTCTCCTGCGTATACCCGATCTCTCCGGGTTTCTATGTGTTGTTACTTCGAATAACTTCTTGTAAGCCTCAATAACCATCTTGGGCTTACCACTGACAATAGCTTTCTCAGCGTTTACTACAAATACAGTGTAGCCTTCTAACAGTCTCTTAGCTATTACACTAGCTAGTCTCCCAAGAATACATCCTTCTGCGTCTATGTATAACGTTTTCTCCAAGTCTACTCTCCCTCCTAGATTATTATCCTCACATTACTGCCTCGGGGGTTCTCTTCCAACAACTCTTCTATAGTTAAGGCTCGTCCGCCGCTCTCCTTAATCTTCATTAAAGCTTTCTCAGAGAATGCGAATGCCGCTACAGTTACCTTGTGATCTAAACTGCCTGCTCCAAGAACCTTGCCTGGTACAACCACGACTTCTCCATCACATGTATACCTGTTAATCTTGCTTATATTGACACGTACACTTTGTCTTCTAGGCTTAGCAAGTAGCTCTGCTACGTAACGCCATATGGCTGCCTTATTTGCACGAGCTGCTTTTATTAACAATCTTATAAGCTTGCGCTTATACAGATTTGTGTGGAGAATCTGCCTCATTGCTGCTTACTCACCTCTTTATCTAGTTTTTCTAAGAACTCGTTAAGCTTGGCTTCAAGGACTTTTGTTGCTTCGAGTATTACTCTCTCGGGTTTAAGAGACCCAGTTGTCTCTACCTTGAAAACCAGCTTTGAGGGGTTGTAGTCTACTTTGAGGGCTTCGGGGCCACATACTCTCTTAGAACAATATACTAACAGGGAAGTATTACCTTCATCAATTATCTCTGCTCTTCCTCTTCCTTTACTAGCCATGGCATCGCTTAGGTCTTCTGAGAACCTAGAAACACATTCTATGCATTTTTCTTTATCAGCTGCGTGGTCTAAATCGAAGCACAGATCCACAGCATACTTGACTACAGCTATTGAAGCTGCATTCCACTTAGAATGCTCTTTGCCCCGGCCAAGCCTAGCATAGGCCTCTAATACTAGCTTCTGACCTGGTGCAAGAATTACTATTGGTAAGTTATCTACAACAGGTTTTACATCGAGATCCTCGCTTTTCAAGTCCTTAGAGTATACTGTCACGTAGCCGTCTTTTGCCTCAACATCTATATATAATCTGGTGTAACAGTCTTTACAATCACTACACTCAGCGCATTCCTCTGGGCTCCTATATTTTTCAAGAGCAGCATCAGACGTTAAAGGTATTAATCCTAAGCGATGAGCAATGATCTCGTCGTAGAGCACAGTAGTGTTCTCAATAAAATATACATAATCTATAGCCATGATAGGGACTTCTGAGAGAGCTATTCTTCTCAGACTATTAGCATATTCTAAAGGATAATCCTTGAGGAGTAAAACTATGTCTCTGCTAGTCTTTTTCATCAATTCAAGCTCCAATACGATTCTACCCCGCTCTTAGACTCTCCTACCTCTCTTACCGCCAGGCCTTCTAGTAGTGTCGTGAGGTATGGGTGTTACATCCTCTATTCTACCTATTATAAAGCCTGACCTAGCAAGTGCTCTTATGGCAGCTTGTGCTCCTGGGCCAGGCGTCTTAGGTCCATGGCCTCCTGGTGCACGGACTTTTATGTGTATAGCCATTATGCCTTTGTCCATTGCTTGTTGTGCCGCTCTGCTAGCAGCTATCATTGCTGCGTAGGGCGAAGGTTTTTCTCTATCAGCCTTGACAACCATTCCACCAGAGACTATGGCTACCGTCTCAGCGCCTGTCAAGTCTGTTATGTGTACAATAGTGTTGTTAAGACTGCTATAAATGTGGGCTACACCCCATTTGAGCTCGCGTGCAGCGAAAGCCATGTTTTACCATCACCTCTAAGCCTGTGCCTCCTGGGCTTGTATAGCACGGAGTTTAAACGGGCTGCCAGGCGCGTAGTCTATGTGTTCTTCTTCATCTCTTCTGACAAGATGGCCTGGGGAGGTGACTCTTCTCCCTCTAATGGCTATGTGGCCATGAACTATAAGTTGTCTAGCCTCATATATTGTTCTAGCTAGCCCTTTCTCGTAAACTACTGTTTGGAGTCTACGGCGCAGAATGTCTTCAACAGTTAAGCCAAGCACATCGTCAAGAGTTGCATTCTCTGGTAAAAGTCCTAGCTCATATACTCTTCTTAACAAAGCTCTCTCACTTTGCCGTCTAAGCTCTTCAGGTAATGCGAGAATGCTACGAGCTTGATGACGTAGCTTACGTGCTAGGGTCTGTGCCTTCCATAACTCCCTCTTATTTCTAAGCCCATATCTGCCTACGAGCTCTATCTCTTGCAATAAACGTTCTTTAACCCATGGATGAGCAGGGCCTATCCATTTCTTTCTAGGCTTTTTAGGATCACCCATGTAGCGACTACCCCTCTACTTCTTCTTCTTTCTAACACCCACAGTAACTCCAAGTCTACCTGTAGTATGCGTACGCTGCCCACGTACCTTGAGTCCTAGAGCATGTCTTATACCGCGCCAGCTCTTTATCCTCTTTTCCCTCTCTATATCTTGTTTCACAGCAAATATCAGTTCTGCTCCAATAAGATGCAAGTCCTGCCCAGTTTCGTGATCTTTCCTTCTGTTAAACATCCAAGATGGAAGACCATAATTTGCTGGATTCTTTAGAGCGTTTTCAATCTTCTTGATCTCGGTATCAGATAAGAAGCCTACTCGTTTGTCGGGGTCTAGTCCCATAAATCTGCATAAAGCATAAGCTAAGTTTACTCCTACACCTTTAATCTTAGCTAGACCATAGACTGTCTTAAGCCTACCATCGATATCTGTTCCAGCTATTCTAACTATATACTTAAACTGCTCAGACACTTTTAAGGCACCATTATCCTAGTTAGTATTACTGTATTCTTGATACTATTCCTTTACTACCGATTACACCAATATTCTAGGATTATTAAGTTTTACTTATCCTGTATGAGTATACAAAGAAGTTGTGCGAACCAATTTATTTAGGATTACTTAATGCATTATAGAGAAAAACCTTATTACTATTTAGATCATTTATAACCAATGGGTTTGAGATATGAAAAAATTTGGAGAATTAATATATACTCGTGAGGAAGCATCAGGAGAAGCTTCTCTCAAAGCCGAAGCTCATACACCAGTAATTGAAGCACCCGGCACTGTCGAGGCTGGAAAAGCTTTTCAGGTAAAAGTACGTGTAGGACCTCATCCAAATACTACTGCACACTCGATAAGACATTTAGATGTGTACGTATACGAGGAAGGCAGAAGTTTTAACCCTATACACGTGGCTAGGCTTACTCTCACACCAGAATATTCCGAGCCAGAGCTTACTATTAACTTGATACTCAAAGAGAACAGTACAATATACGTTTTAGCATACTGTAACCTTCACGGGGTTTGGGAAGCCCGAAGAGAAATAAAGGTGGTAAAGACTAGTGGTGGGGAAAAGAAGGAGTATGGCTACTAGAAGTCAACAGGCACAAATCACGTCTCTTGAAGAAGTAATAAGAGATGCTATTAACGGGTACAATAGGTATCGTAGTCCAGAGGCTACAGCTAGGCTTTTAAAAATAAACAATAACCATATTATTGTAGAGTTTACAGGTAGTTTTTGTCTAACATGTGGTCTTATAGATTGGATAGAAGATTTAGCTTATATTCTCGAAGATAAAGGATTACCGGTAAAATTAGTAGATATAAAAGCTTCTGAAGATACAGATACATGGAAGCGTGTAGGAATCTTTAAATTAATTCATGGAGAAGACAATGTATAATAAACAAATACGTAGCTTTTAACCACTTTGACCAGAGAGACGGTGACAACAAAATGGCGCCTGTCGATTTAGATGAAAAAGATCTAAAGATAATAGAGATGCTCCAGAAGAATTCTAGAGCATCTTATAGTGAGATAGCGAAAGCTATCGGTATAAGTGATGTAGCTACGATAAAGCGTGTTAAGCGTTTAGAAAGAATAGGCGTTATAAAACGCTACACGATACTTGTTGATCCCAAAAAGATGGGTTATAGCGTTATTTCGCTAACAGGAATAGATGTAGAGCCTCAGAACATCTTTGATGTATTAATGAGTCTAAAAAGTAAGGAATATGTAAAATTCTTAGCATTAACTTCAGGGGATCACTCAATAATGGCTACTATCTGGAGTCGTGATAGCCAGGAACTTGCTAGAATACATAATGAAATATCATCAATGCCTGGTGTAAAACGCGTTTGTCCAGCAATAATTCAAGAGATAATAAAAGAGTAGAAAAAGAGTCCTAAGATGTTTAAGGCTTCTTTGCTGCTCTCTCTAGGAAGCTTCTTGCTTTTTCAACATCTTCATTACTAATTGCTTTATGACAGAACCACCAGTCAAAGCAAGTGTATTTCTCTAGTCTCTCCTTAGCCTCTTGTATAGTTGTTGCTGGCGGTATTATGGCATGATCTCCTACTAGTTCATTATTAGGCCAATTAGCTGGCAGGGCTACTTTATCTTTGTTATTCACTTGTAAGCCTTTAATCATTCTAAGTATCTCATCTATATTTCTACCAAGTTCTTGTGGGTAGTACAATATTGCTCTTATAATGCCTTCAGTGTCTACGATAAACACTGCCCGTACTGTATGAGTAGCTGATTGGGCATGAAGTAAACCTAGTTTTTCAGAAACCCTGCCACGCGGATCAGCAATTATGGGAAAGGGTACCTCTACTCCTAGCTTTTCTTTTATCCACTCGATCCACTTTATATGACTAAAGGTACTGTCAACACTAAGTCCTAGAAGTTCTGTATTTAGTTCTTTAAAATCATTGTATCTTTTGGCAAAAGCCACAAATTCTGTAGTACAAACTGGTGTGAAGTCTGCTGGATGACTGAATAATACAAACCATTTGCCGCTATAGTCGTTAGGAAGCTTTATATCACCATGGGTTGTCTGAACGGTCATCTCAGGGAATTTTTCTCCAATTAATGGTGTCTGGCCTGGCAACCAATTATTCACCAATTGCTATACATTATGGT
>CAZCAU010000017.1:0-27763 GCA_964496855.1 uncultured Desulfurococcales archaeon | reverse complement strand
GTACCTAGGATACTGCAATTTGCTGCTGGGATTAAGCCGTTCTACGTTATCGAAGTCATAAGCGAGAATTTCTCTCGTTTGTCATCTCTACAACAGATCACGGTATTGATACACGAGTTACTACATATACCATACAATTTTAGCGGATCATTAAGACCTCATGGCAAGTATGTCAATAATTCTAAGGCGAGAGTCTTAGCAAGAAAGTATATTGCCAAGATAAAATCAAAGAGGCCACATGTCTGGGCAAAATAGTTATAATAGGTCTTCTCGATAAGAGCATACATCAATAGTACTGTAAGATAAGGATTAATGAGGCCGAAGATGTTGCTTAACGATTCTTATAATGATAGAGCAAAAAAGTTCGAGACCTGCCTAGCAAAACTAGAAGATTCTGCTGACACTATAATCGGGCTTCTCATAGATCTACTAACAAGTGATAGTGATGGTACCACTAGTTCCAACATAATTAAAGACTATATAGAGGGAAAGAATAACGGTATTCCACCACTTCTAGAGACTAGTAGATGCAGATGGGGGTCAGAAAGAAAGTGACTAACTAAGAATTAGCTAAGAGCTCTCATGCTTCCCTATATGTATCAATTCTATAAAGAGTATATCCGACGATTGATAACGGTATTATTGATAAAAGGAAAGGCGTTGCTGACGATATAGTATCGTAGAGTAACCCGCCTATGTATGGTGAGGGTACAGAAGCTATGCTTCTATAGACATTAGCAGTAGCATAGTTCTCGCCTAGTTCCTCGCGGTTAGAAAACTGTGCGATAAGGGAATTATATCCGGGTATCCAGAAAGCAATAGATAATCCTAAGAGTAGTAACCCCGTCATAGCTCTGAGAGCTGGTAATGGATGAGATAGTAGAATAGCTGATACTATGCCGAAAGCCTCTGAGAATGCAACTATTTTACCAGGCCTCATTTTATCAGTTATCCTACCAGCTAGTGGTAGTACTAGTGATTGTACAAGCCCTTGCCCGCTCATCATTAATCCCACACACTCTTCACTATACCCCCATCCATACAAGTGGGCACTAAGCATAGGAAACCACAAGCTCCATCCAAACCTATCGGCCGCGGTCATCAAGTATATCTTCTTGAGAACACCATCTTGTCTAAGTAGATTCCTATAAGCCTCGAGTAAGCCTCTCCGCCTCTTCTTATCATTAGATGCTGTTTCCACAGAGAGAACTATGAATATTATAGAGCTCAGAAATGCCATCAAACTTAGTATCAGGAACGTGTTCTTATAACCAAGATAAGCAACAGCATAACCACCTAAGGCTGGCCCAGCGGTCCTAGAAGCACTGAATACTGCTGCTGTTATACCGATGCTTGTACCCAGTACTGTGGAGGCAACGCTGTGTGCCAAGAACGTTGTTCGTGCTGGTTGCCCGTAGAAAAAGGCTAGTAGGAATAATGTATAGGATATTGCGAGAACTATTAGGGATGGAAACCTTAGTATGAATAAACCTACTGCTAGCATCAGACCTGTACCAAATACTATTCTACGTGGCCCATACATGTCTATCAAGTAGCCTATAGCTGGCAAAGTAATTGCAGATATTATGTTTGAGATAGAAATCACGACACCTATGATACTCATAGAATATCCTAGCCATGACATATAGAGCGAGAATAATGCTTGCATGCCACCTACAGCTATTCCTCGGAAAAGATTCGACAACGTGACAGCTACCAGGTTTCTCTTCATCATAGTCTTCTCTAACATCAATCGTTAACCAGTTACTCTTGACGAAAAAAGAAAACTAATAAAATAAACTCCTAGAAGCTAGGTACCCTTACTCATTTGTTGCCCGAGAACATAAGTTGCTGTCTGCAGCCAGCCCGCCATAACCCCGATTTCTCTCTGTAATACACTTACTATGCATTTTTCTCTAAGAGGACATTCGGGACATGAGTATCTTATACAAAGAGGCCTACATGGCATCTCTAGATTAATGTTAAGAACTTCCTTAACAAACCTTTTTAAATGTCTGTCGACGGGCGGTAAGTAGGTTGACCCCCTAGAGAACATTAAATATGCATGAGCAATTTTAGGCCCAACATTCTTTACGTACAATAATCTTTTACGAGCATCATAGACCGGTAATTTCATTACTGCATGTATTATCTGAGGCAACAAGTCTCTCGTTCTGTCAAGTAGCTCTAATTGATACGAAGTACCAGCGATACGAGGACTCACAGATACTAGCTTATAATCATTGTCTGCTACCTTGAATAATTTCTTCATCCATCTACAGACTATTGTATGAAACCTAGTATTCTGAGACAAGTACACGCTATAAAATACACCAACAGGATCCCATGGATCTATGGCAATACCGAGACCTGGATACTTCTCTAGAAGATCTAGTATTATCTCCCTGAAAACACTCTTTTCAATCCTAGAAACAAGTATGTGAGGATTAAACCATGCTCCCGTTAAGGCTCTGAGTAGTGATGTACCACAATTATCACAACAGACTTCTTCCCCGCTTTGGTAAATAGTCATTCCATGCAATACTCCATATACTTTAACATACCTTCTTCTACCAGTTCGTATGTAAAAGGGGTAAGTGAATGAAGGGTATAGGGATAAGTCTAAGTCATATTCGTCCCAGACCTTTATGCACACAGACAATATATTAGTGGCCCCCTTCCTATGCACGTTTTCCAACGGATATTTAAGGAGTTACATCGAGTTATCCTCTAGTAACAGTTTTTTATTACTCATGAGACTTCAATAAGTCACAGTAATACTTTCGCTAAGCACTCCTACTTACTATGCATAGCGAGATTGTCAGTGGAGGTATACTTGACCGTGTCGTCGCAGAGGCCCTCAAGGAATGAGTTTGAGATCTATGTGCCGATGAGTAAGATAGTATCAGTTAAAATAGACTATGATGTACTACGAGTAGTTGATAGATTGTGGAAATCCCTAAAATATCATAACCGTAGCGATTTCGTTAGAGACGCGATAATAAGGTATACTCTAGGTATACTTAATTCTTTAAAAGCATCGGATTCCGAGTCGAACTCCGGAATACCAGTTCTCGGAGCCAGCGAAATAGAGAAAATGGAAAAAGTTCTGCGGGGTGCTCTGAGAAGATATAGTACCCAGAACAGGTACGTCGCGGAGAAAATGTAACTAAAAACCAGGCTTTCTTTTTCTAACAACATCCTTGTTAACTAGTGTTGGCGGTATATTCCCCTTATAGAACTCTATGAGATTAGATGCTGCTAGCTTAGCCATTTTTGTTCTAGCTTCTACACTAGCACTAGCAGCATGAGGTGCTAATATAACGTTTTCAAGCTTCGTTAATGGATGATCTGGTGGTAGTGGCTCCTCTTCAAATACATCTAGTGCTGCACCAGCAATCCATTTTTCCTTTAAAGCCTTTACCAGAGCTTCTGTGTCAACAATAGCTCCTCTACTAGTATTGATTAAATAGGCTGAGGATTTCATTAATCTGAGTTCTCTCTCACCTATGAGATGATACGTCTCCTTTGTGAGAGGCACGTGTAGGGTCACGAAATCGCTTTCACGCAGCAGTGTATCTAAATCAACATATTTGGCTCCGAGAGACTCTTCTAGTTCCCTAGACAATTTGACTATATCATAGTATAGTATCTTCATATCGAAAGCTTTTGCTCTCCTAGCAACAGCCCTGCCTATGCGTCCCATACCTATTATACCAATAGTTTTCCCGTAGACCTCGACACCGAGCATCATTAAAGGATGCCAACCAGTACCAGTCTTATACCATTCACCACTTCTTACGAAATTATCTGCCTCAACTATTCTACGCGCAATACCTATTAATAATCCCCATGTGAAATCAGCTACAGCTTCATCTAAAACTCCTGGCGTATTGGTGACGTATATAGCATGCTTAGTCGCGCAATCAATATCGATGTTATCATAACCAACAGCATACTGAGCTATAATTCGTAGATTCTCGGCTTGCTGTATCAGATTACAATCTATCTTATCGCTTAGCAGTGTAAGAAGAGCATCAGCTTTTCTAGCCTTCTCAAGTAGCACATCATAAGGTGGTGGAGTCATTTTCTCCCATACTTCTACATCATAATATTTTCTGAGCTCATCAATAGCTGATCCTGGTATTTCCCTAGTTATAAACAAGTATGGCTTCATATCCAGGCACCTAGCTAGCTTCTCACTGCTTAATTTCTCATGTTATTTACTTGTTATTTAAACGTATACTAAAAGTAGTAATAAGGAGAGCATGTATCAGACCGCTGAAGTCTTTATCATTAATATCTTCTTTCACTGGCGGTTTCATCATCTAAGAGTAATTTCTAGAAAGCATGAAATAACTTAATACTTATATTGTTATACTTACGCGCTCTTTAATACTTGTTTTATCGACACCGGTTAATACGCCTAAAGCCGCGATTCTGAGATCGGTTATATCCAGCTCTACGAGTTGTAATACGGCAGCAACAAAGCCTGGGTGGAATGGTGCTGTAGAGTATACATAGTCTATTCTAGAACGCATAAACTTCCTATACTCAACATCAGCTGTTAACAATGCTTCGAGCGGTTCTTTCCCTTTAAAGAAATCACCTACAACAGGTACTCTTTGTATAGTTGAAAGTACTGCAGGAGGAGTATTTATCTGATCTATTATTGAGTCTATCAAAGCACTTGTAACCCTGCACCCCCTCATGCCTGGATATAGTCTTTTAAGGATCTCTACGAGTTTCTTAACATACTGCTGCTCTTCCAGCGATAATTGTAGAAATGATGCTGATAACTCATAGTCTATCCTAGGACACATAATAGGCTCTAGCGAGCCCCGATCCCCTCGACTAGCAGACTCTAGCACTCGTGCCATAGATAGAGCAGACTCTATATGGAAGCCCCAGTAGAGACTCCAGGGTTCTTTAATAGAAGAGTAAAGCATTATCGGCTTCTGAGGATCCATGTATGCTTCTAGGAACTTTATCTCTTTAACTAGTGCATCAAGGGTATTTTCTTCACTAGCTATCTCAGCTAATCTTGCTATTCCTGGCTCGTAAATCATTGACGCTATACGAGAAGAATCTATTTGTCCACCCATAATGACTGTTGTCATTATATAGGCTACATCTCCCCCAATGTACCTGGAAATCATGGAATTTATAATAGGATGAGATTCTGGTGGTGAAGATTTCCGAAGAAATGCTGCGGTAGCCATGTAGATCCGGCGTAACGACATATCAAGACTTACCGGGTCACCTAGTTCTTCTACGCCTTTAGTATAATACACTTCGCGCAAGATTCTCTGTATATCCTGTGGCGAAGCCATAAGTATTTCTCTGAGCTGATCTGCTGTGAGACTCTTAACTCTAAAAGCCTTCAGTCTAGGGGCAGCAAATGCGTAGTCTCTAGGCTTCACTTAAGGCACCCACAACTTTTTCAAAAACTTCATTAAGAGCTTTCGAATAATTCTTCTTAGCTTGATCCTCGAGTTTACTTGCTATCTCCTTTAATTCCTCAGAGCGCTTGCTCTCGAGTTCTTTAATATACTCTTCTACAACAGAATTTGCAGCCTCTAGTATCTCTTCAAGTTTGTTCTCTAACTCACTACTCAGCTCTTTTGAGAGAAGTGTGGATTTATCAAGAAGACGAGCCGAGGCTTTTGACACTAGTTTATCAATACTATCTAGTCTCTTATCTACTTCTAATAGAAGATTAGCAGTCTTGCTTATTATATCCATGGTCACGGCTCAATCCCTATACTTGCACGTATTTCCTAAATAATTGTTTCATAATAAAAGTATCTTCCTACCCATAATTATGTAGCCTGTATGGCCTATCATCCAGGTTCTAGGCCTGGTTGCATTATCTCTAACCACGTATTCGCGTAAGAGTATCTCGTAAACTTTCTCATCTATAAATCCACCATGTCTCTGCATGCCTAATACTAGTTTTTCTGCTTGGTTTATAGTTGGTGCAAATGCTATGACCACTCCTGATGGTTTGAGAAGCCCGTATATTTGATCTACATGTCTCCATGAGTCAGCAATATCAATGAATAAGATATCAGCGATAGATTCTCGCAGAGGAGCTTCTGGGAAAAATGCTACTATTAGATTATAGTAGTCTAGAAGGTTTCCTAGAGCAAGATTGTTGTAGAGGACCCTAGCTATATCCTCTCTAGCCTCTAAGCCTACAACAATACTGTCTCTACCGTAAGTCAATGCTAGATGGCTTGCTAAGAAGCCTGATCCAACGCCTACCTCCACGATACTGGCTTTGCATATGCGTATAGGTAGGGATGCTGTTATCATGAATCCTATATCTTTTGGATATATGACCTGGGTGATCCTTCTATAGGCTTTATCTTCTACGTCGATAAGTAATGGTTTTAGTATGCATGCCTTTTTACCACTAGTCAGGTCTAGACAATAGCCGTAAGATTTTCCCACGATGTCATCGTATCTTATTATCCCAAAGTCTGTATAGAGGACTAGGTCAGGCTCTATTTTTCGTATAAATCTACGTTTTTCATCTATGTGTATGAGTACAAGATCACCTGTTTTGACTATCTCGTTTGGATAACCATGCTCAGTGCTGGTGTCCATCCTCATCAAACTCTAAGACGGTGTTCTCGGTAATACCAGCCATCATCATTGCATGATATATTGTTGTTATTGAAGTTTTTAAATACCTCTAAGCCTACATTGTTGCTATAATCGGCGCTCTTACTGGCTCGAACTTGATACCTGTAGCTAAGTAGAACTTGCTAAACCATTCGTAGAAGTGAAGCCTTAGCGTGTGTGCAAACACTATGAGGGCTTCAAGAGCCATTGTCATTATGTTCCCTATAGCATAGACTATCCCGGCAGCTAATACTAGTGGTATGCTTGGGCCTAGTACGCTTTCAGCTATTATTGTGAAACCGAACATTAACCCGCTATGTGCTAAGCTTAACCCCATTATTCTTAGAAAGGATGCTGTATTCCCTATGAGCATCAGTACTGTTTCAAAGAACTCGAGGAACGCCTCGCCCATAGCATGCTTCATTTCGCTGAGACCCTCTCTCATAGCTACTAGGATAGGCTCAGATACTAGCAGGTATAGGAATGATAATAGTATCCCGTAACGTATAGCGAGTGCTAGTAGGCTGGCCTGTCCACCCCCTAATGCTATCTGAGATAACAAGCTGCCTACATCATCAAGTGTTCTCCCTGCGAAGAAAGGTATTGCTGCTAAGAAGAATACCAGAAACTTACCTAGCCTCGTAGTTAGCGCTTTCTCGTACTCACCCAACATGACTGAGTCTACTAGTCCTAGTAAGCAGCCCAGAGCTAGCGTGAATACACCTACTCTGAGTGCTACTAGCATTGAGAACTTCAACAAGACTTCTGGCGAGAGACCCTCCTCTACAGCGTGAAGAGGTGATGCGTAAGGTGGCTTAATCCCTATGTGCTCCCATAGCTTTGTTAGCCCAGTCATTGGGCCAAAGAATTCTCCTGCTAGAAACCCTGTTATTATGGAAGCTATTCCTAGATAGACTAATAGTAATCCAAAATTCCTTCTTGACTCATTGAACCTGCTCCTATGATAATACAGTAGGCCAGCCAGGAGAATTGCTAGTCCGTGTCCTGCATCTGGGAACATCAAGCCAAACATTAGAGGGAACGTTATTGCTATGAAGATGGTGGGAACAATCTCTCCATATCTTGGTGTCCCGTACATCTCTGTTATCATATGGAAGGGTTTCAGCATTCTTGGGATCTCTACAAGTGTCGGGGCTTTAGTCTCCTCGCTACCACGTATTCTTCTTCCGTAGAGTAAGAGGAAAGCATTACTCAGAGCTTTCTTAAGTCTGGAGCTGAATTCTCTCTGCTTTTTATAGGGGATGTATCCTTGTATTACTACTGTATGCTCAGTCTTTCTGCTATTGACTACTATTCTGTAGACCTCTTTTGCACAATATAGCAGAGAATAGTAGTTGAACAACTCACCCATTCTACCTAAGAGGCCTTTCCTGATTTTCTCCTTCTTAGCCTCGATCTCCTGTATCTGATGCTGAAGCCTCATTACAGCCTTGCTCGGGACAGGTGGTAAACCCTCAGGTATAGCTAGTACTCTGTAGCCAATATGTCTAAGCGCGCTTATGATCTCATCTAAGCATCCTGGCTTAACTATTACCATTATAATATAAGCACCCTCAACAGGCGAGGGCATATACACTAGTAGTGCTTTATCCTTCTTCTCTTCAAGGATCTTGCTTAGCAAAGGATACGACTCAGCAGGTAATAGGCCCACCGAGATCTCGAAATTCTTTGCATTCTTAAGCATATCTAAGTCTATCTCAAGTGATGCGAACGGCATGAGGCTTTCAAGCTTGTGCTCTATGTCTCTTATCAGAGCCTCTGCCTCAAGTATTAGTTTAACACCAGTATCAAACTCCTTCTCTAGCACGCTGAACTCGCTAAGGGTTTTCTCAGCAACATCTCTCCACGCAACAGATTCTTTTAGAAAATTCTTCCCAAACCCTATGGCTGAGAACTCTGGTGGAGGAAGCTCTACATCTAAGACTTTAACATAATTAGCTATCTTTGAGAGCTTCTCCTCTAAAGACCTGTACAGTAACCTGTCTGTAAACTCGGTCTCGCCGGGCAGCTTCTTATAGTATAGTTCTGGGTGGAAGTATCCTGATGAAGCAATTGCTGTTAATGCTTCATCGATCTTCTTTATTGGCACAAATATCGTGGTCTCTACCAGTGTCTCGGATACTAGCATTACTGTTTCCTCCAAATAACAGATTTAAGGCATTATGCGCATAGCTTTTGAAACTATTCTCTTCCATACAGTTATTGTTAAATAGTTCAAATATTTTATTGCTTAGAGTGAAATAAATATCATAGCTTAGTGCAACGGAGTCAATTTGAAATGAGAATTAAAAAAACTATTGTGATAGGACGTAGAGAAGAAGTCTTTCCTTTTAGAATGTTAGGGACAGAGGCTATTCTAATAAGAGATTCTAAGGAGGTCCTTGAGATTCTCGAAGAACTTATTGAGAAAAAAGATGAGATAGGATTAATTCTGGTTACTAGAGGCGCTGCAAGCGGTGTATTAAGAGAAGTAGAGGATATAGCTAACCGTATTAAGGAGCCTATAATATCAATAATACCCTGTGGGATTAAAGAAGTCGAGCCTCCCGACATGAGGAAGCTGCTAATGAGAGCATTAGGATTTGGGTGATAAGTTGTCTAGACAAGTTATAGGTGATCCTGAACAATTCATAAATGTCATAATTAGTGAAAAACAGAAGAGTGTTGATAAAAAGCTTGAAGAAGCATATAAAGCCGCTATAGAGTTGTTAACGAATTCCTTTAACCAGAGCTTAGAGAAAAACATTGCTAAGATAAGCGAGTTTTATACGAAGATAGTTGATAAGATAAGATCTGCCGAAGCCCTGCATGAGGCTGAGAAAAGACTAGAGGTCTCGCGTATTAAAAATAAGTGGATTAATAAGTTGTTGAAAGAAGTGCGTGACCGGATAATAGAGTCTAGGGGGAGTAAGGAATACGAGAGGATAATTGAGGGCATACTGAAGAAGTTCTTATCCGAAGCAAAAGATTTCGACGAACTTGTAGTGTATGTGTGCCCATCTGATTATGATATAGTGTCAAGACTTGTAGAGAAGCTAAAGCCTGAGAAACCACATCTTAAACTAACTAGGACTAACAAATCTATATTGGGGGGCTTCTTGGCTAGTACCCCTGATGGCAAGATATGGCTCAATTATAGTCTTGATGTGATTTTAGATCAAATGGAACCTACTCTTAGGAGAATAGCTGATATTAGTCTTTTTGGTGGGTAGACCCGAAATGAGTGTGACTGGTCGGATAATAAGAATATCCGGGCCCCTAGTAGTAGCAGAAGGAATGACCGGGGCCAAGATGTACGAGATGGTTGAAGTAGGCGAGCTGAGACTGATAGGGGAGATAACAAGGATTGAGGGCGACAAAGCTTACATACAGGTATATGAGAACACCAGCGGACTTAAACCCGGCGAGCCTGTACATGGGACAGGAAGCCCATTAGCTGTAGAACTGGGACCGGGACTTATTACTAGTATTTTTGATGGTATTCAAAGACCATTATCAGAGATTCAGAAGGCTACTAAGAGCATATTTGTCAGGAGAGGAGTAAAGATATCTCCTCTCCCGCGTAACAAGAAGTGGCATTTTAAACCAAATAATAACTTGAAGCCTGGCGACAAAGCTAGTGGTGGCGATGTTCTAGGCACAGTACAGGAGACAAGCCTCATAGAGCATAAGATACTAGTACCCCCAGGAGTGCGTGGCGTGATAAAAGAGATCGTACAGGAAGGAGATTATGTTATCGAGGATCCTATAGCATACATCTATAGAGATGGTAAAGAAGAGCCTCTGTACTTGTACCACAAGTGGCCGGCTAGAATGCCCAGGCCCTTCAAGGAGAAGCTAGAGCCTACGATGCCATTGATAACTGGTATACGGATAATAGATAGCTTGTTCCCGATGGCAAAAGGTGGTACAGGGGCTATACCTGGAGCGTTCGGCACGGGCAAAACAGTTACCCTACACAGTCTTGCCCAGTGGAGCGATGCTAGAGTTGTAATCTATATTGGTTGTGGAGAAAGAGGTAACGAGATGACAGAAGTACTTGAGGTATTCCCCAAGCTCACAGACCCATGGACGGGGAAACCAATGATGGAGAGAACAATACTGATAGCAAATACTAGTAATATGCCTGTAGCGGCAAGAGAGGCAAGCATATACGTTGGTATAACCATGGCTGAGTACTATAGAGACCAGGGATACGATGTACTACTTGTAGCAGACTCTACTAGTAGGTGGGCAGAAGCCCTAAGAGAAATAGCTGGTAGACTAGAAGAGATGCCTGCTGAAGAAGGCTACCCAAGCTACCTAGCTTCTAAGCTAGCCGAGTTCTATGAACGAGCAGGCAGGGTCATGACAGTAGGAAACCCGGAGCGCGTAGGCTCCGTAACCGTTGTAGGAGCAGTATCACCACCAGGTGGTGACTTCACAGAACCCGTTACTAGCCATACTAAGAGATTTATAAGAGTATTCTGGGCTCTAGACGCATCACTAGCATACTCTAGACATTATCCAGCCATAAACTGGATTCAGAGCTACAGCGCTTACGCAGATCTCGTAGTAACGTGGTGGCACGAGAATGTCGACCCAGCCTGGAGCAAGTATCGTGCAGCGATAATGAACATACTTCACAGGGAAGACGAGCTCAAGGAAATAGTTAGACTAGTAGGTACGGAGAGTCTTAGTGAGCAAGACAAACTCGTACTAGAAGTAGCCAGGCTTATAAAAGATGGATTTCTTAGACAAAACGCTTTCGATCCCATAGATGCTTTCAGCACTCCTCAAAAACAGTTTAAGCTCATGAAGCTATTCATAGACTTCTACGAAAAAGCTAGAGAAGCAGTAGCAAAAGGAGTCCTTGTCTCAGAAATCAGAGAGGCTCTCGGTAGGCTGCAGGTAGACATGGTAAAGGCTAGATTTAGTATACCTAATGACAAGCTAGAAGAGATAGACAAGTTGCGTGAGAGAGTCCTCGAAGTCATAGATAAGATTAAGAAGTAAGGGGTTGATCATGGGTTTAGTCTCTGAGCCCTCATATATTGGTGTAAGAGAGTATGAGACTATAAGAGAAGTCAGAGGACCCCTACTAATAGTAGGCGATGTAGTAGATGTCAAATACGATGAGATCGTAGAAGTAGAGCTCCCGACAGGCGAGAAGAGACGCGGCAGAGTTCTTGATGTCGGACGTGGTATAGCAGTTGTACAAGTCTTCGAGGGCACGACAGGTATAACGCTTACTGGTACAAAAGTTAGATTCCTCGGGAAACCATTAGAGATACCTGTGTCAGAAGACATGCTTGGCAGAATATTCAACGGCCTAGGAGAGCCTATCGATAATGGTCCACCAATAATTGCTGCTGAGAAGAGAGACGTTAACGGCGAGCCGTTAAATCCTGCTAGCAGGAAGTATCCCGAAGACTTTATACAAACAGGTGTAAGCGCTATTGATGGCATGAATACTCTTGTCCGTGGCCAGAAACTACCAATATTTAGCGGTGCGGGACTACCACACAACATACTAGCAGCCCAGATCGCCAGGCAAGCCACAGTACCCGGCGAGGAAGAAGAGTTCGCAGTAGTATTCGCGGCTATGGGTATAAAGTACGACGACGCTATATTCTTTAAGAAATTCTTCGAGGAAACAGGTGCTTTAAGCAAAGTAGCAATGTTCTTGAACCTAGCTAACGAGCCAGCAATGATAAGACTTGTCACACCACGAGTAGCACTAACTTTAGCAGAATATCTCGCGTATGACCTAGATATGCACGTACTAGTAATACTAACAGATATGACAAACTATGCAGAAGCTCTGAGAGAAATCAGTGCTGCACGCGAAGAAGTTCCAGGAAGACAAGGCTATCCAGGCTACATGTACAGCGATCTAGCATCAATATATGAGCGTGCAGGCAGAGTCATAGGCAAGAAAGGAAGCATTACACAAATGCCTATACTCACGATGCCTAACGATGACATAACGCACCCAATACCCGATCTAACAGGCTATATCACAGAGGGGCAAATAGTCCTCGATAGAGGACTACACTCCAAGGGCATATATCCGCCAGTCAACGTTCTCATGAGCTTATCTAGGTTAATGAAAGAAGGAATCGGGCCGGGCAAGACTAGAGAAGACCACGCAGATGTCTCTAACCAGTTGTACGCAGCATACTCGAGAGCACAAGAACTCAGAAGCCTGGCTACAATCATAGGAGAAGAAAGCTTAACAGAAGTTGATAGGAAGTACTTGAGATTCGCCGATGCATTCGAAGAAAGATTCTTGAAACAGGGTGTTAGAGAAAATAGGAGTATCGAGGAGACCCTAGAAATAGCCTGGGAGGTCTTATCAATACTACCTGAAGAGGAACTCACTAACATCAAGGACCAGCATATAAGAAAGTATCATCCAAAATACCGTAGCAAATAGTGAAGAAGAAGTCTAGGGTCTAGAAATTGTCGTGGGATGCACGCCGGGTACTACCTACAAAAATTAACTTGATTAGGTTAAAACGAGAATTCGCAACAATTAAGCGTATCAGGAAGGTTCTCGAGGAAAAGAGAGACGTATTATTAATGTACATAAGAACAACAATACCATTATACGAAGAGGCTTTCAGAGAAGCACTCACAAGAGTTCAAGAAGCATATAGAGCATACCTGCTAGCACTCAGCAAGCTAGGCTATGAAGAAGCTGAGCGTGTATGCAATATAACCCCGTCCACATTAGCCATAGAACTAACTACACGAATACTATTTTCTGTCAAAGTACCGGGTCTCCAAGTCCCAGAAAAAGTAGCAGTACTACCTCCTCTTCCCTTTTATAATGCCGCAGAACTCCTCTTAGCTAGGAAGAAACTACTTGAAGCCCTCCCATACCTGCTAAAAGCAGTTGAGATGGAAGTAGCTCTTAGGAGACTTATTAGCGAATTAAAGGAGACTCAGAGATTAATGAATGCTATAGATTACGCATTAGTACCGTTCTATGATAGGAGTATAAGGTTTATCAAGCTAATATTAGAAGAAAGAATGAGAGAAGAATTTACAAGACTAAAACATCTCAAGAGACGCTTAGAACGTGAGAGAATTGGTATAAGTAAGAAATAAATTTTTAAATTGATTTACGTTATTTTTGATCCAGCGATGGTGAGATAACATGAGCAAAGCATCGTTATATAAGTTCTTGATACCATTGTTAATGATAGCATTCTTATCAATAACAACAATAACAGCTTCTGCTCAAGAAGCAGGGGGCACTGCTACCAACACGGCAGTATGGAAAGCTATTGGAGCAAGCCTTGCTGTAGGATTAGCAGGGATAGGTGCTGGATACGCTGTAGGTGTAGCCGGAGCATCAGGTCTCAGCGCTCTCGCCGAGAAGCCTGAGCTGACTTCTAACGTGATATTAATAGTAGCATTAGGGGAAGGAATAGCCATATATGGCCTATTAGTAGCGATACTGATAATATTCGTGCTCTAACCGACTTCTTGGAAAATACTTTTAATCATAATTTTGTTTTTATCACACCCTAAGAGAGACTAGAGTACAGGATCTTTGTAGGGTAAAGACTATGACTGCTAGTCGTGAGAAATGGAGCTCTAAGTTTAGTGAATGGTTTGATTGGGTACTACAGACAGGAGAGTTCTATGACTATGGACGATACCCGGTTAAAGGCATGGGGGTATGGCTTCCCTATGGCTTCCAACTACGTAAGAGGATAATAGAGCTTATCCGCGGCATCCTTGATAAGAGGGGTCACGAAGAGATATTACTCCCACTACTAATACCAGAGCACCTCTTAGCTAAAGAAAAAGAGCACATTAAGGGGTTCGAGGGAGAAGTCTACTGGGTCACACGAGGCGGCACCGAGGATTTAGATGTTAAACTAGCTCTTAGACCGACTAGTGAGACATCTATCAGTCTTATGGAAAGTTATTGGATAAAGAGCTACAGGCAACTACCAAAAAAGTACTACCAGGTAGTCAGCATATTCAGGTACGAGACCAAAGCTACTAGAGCAATGATAAGGCTGAGAGAAGTAACTACTTTTAAAGAGGCGCATACTGTACATGCATCTTTCGAGGATGCTGAGAGACAAGTATTTGAGGCTGTAGAGTGTTATAAAGAGTTTTTCGACAGGCTCGGAATACCCTATGTGATCTCTAAGAGACCTGACTGGGATAAGTTTGCTGGAGCACTCTACACAATAGCTTTTGACACGGTATTTCCTGATGGAAGAATATTACAAATAGGGACAGCGCATCACCTAGGCCAGGGTTTTGCAATAGCCTTAGAGGTCAGGATACAGCTCAGTGATGGAAGCATGGATTATGCATGGCAGACAAGCTACGGCATCTCCGACAGAGTTGTTGCAAGCATCATCTCTATTCATGGCGATGATAGAGGAGCAGTACTTCCACCAAATATCGCACCCATACAGGTAGTTATAGTACCAATACCTGGTTCTAGTGAAGACGTTGACAAGCAGATAAGGAGTTACATACGCGGCTTAGAGAAAGAACTAGTGAGTAATGGTATAAGGACACGCGTAGACTGGCGAACAGATGTTACACCAGGGTACAAGTTCTACGATTGGGAGCTACGAGGTGCCCCCCTTAGGATGGAGATAGGGGCTAGAGAGGTAGAAAAACACACCGTTACTATTGCTCGTAGAGATACTCTCAAGAGAATAGAGGTGAAGAGAGAAGAGGTTGTTAAAGAAGTGGGTAGGTTACTAGAAGAAATCACGGAGAATATTTCTAGGAGAGCATGGGAATGGCTAAAAAACAATATTCGTAGAGCTACTAGTGTGGAAGAAGCAAAAGAAATTATTAGTACTAAAAGAGGCATAGTTGAGATACCCTGGTGCGGGCGCGAGGCTTGCGGACTAACAATAGAGGAGAAGACTGAAGCTAAAGCTCTCGGAACACCATTAGAGAGGCCAAGACTCGTAGACTCTGATAAATGCCCTATATGTGGCAGAAAAGCTGTTACATTACTTAGAATAGCGAAAACATACTAGTCTCTCTGCAAAACAGACTCTTAGCTTAGCATAAAGATAAATATAGCTCTAAATAATAATAGACCCACGAAACATTAGTGCTAGGTGTATTTGTAGTATGCCCAAGAAAAGAGAAAGTCGTGGTAGGAAAAAAGGAGCAAAAGGCTTAGTTGAAAAAATACAATGTGATAACTGCGGCAGCTTAGTACCTAGAGATAAAGCAGTATGTGTAACAAGAATGTATAGCCCCGTAGACCCCCAGCTAGCTAGAGAACTAGAGAAGAAAGGAGCAATAATTATGCGATACCCTGTAACAAAATGTTATTGTATCTCATGTGCTATACATCTAGGAATAATCAAGGTAAGACCCGAGGCTGAGCGTAAGCCAAAAAGAGAAATAATCTAGTCTAGCTCATTCCTCATCTTTATTATATTGCCGCCTGGTATAATCATGGTTTATGTTCATTACATAATCGTATCTACAAAAGGGCACACACTACCCGACTTCCCTCTGAAAGGATATGCTAGTCATAGTGGAAGACTTGATATAATAGCACGCAGCATTGTAGCTTTATTTAACAAGCCTAGAGCGAATAGGAAGTTAACGCTTATCTTGCTAGGACCCCCAAGCCTGCCGCTAATTGCGACAATTGATGGAGCAAGTCTCAGAAATTCTCTCTGGAGCGAAAACGATGGATTAAATATTTTGCTTAAAGCACTCAGAGGAGAATCAGCAGAGTACTTAGAGATTGTTCGTAGTGCTAACCCTATCTCCTGGCTTACTGATTTTCTAAAGAAGAGACACAATTGTGTAAAAGTGTATCTCTCTGAGAAAGGAGATGATATTCATCAGAAAATCTCAGTATTGCGTAACTCTAGGTGTATACTAGTACTACTCGGCGCTAAGGAGGACCCCCCATCAGAGTATGCTAGGGTATTCTTAGAGGAAAACGGGTATATGCTTAAGCTAGGTCCTCGTAGTTATTTAACAAGCCATTGTATTGTTTACTTAGAGTATTTACTAGGTCTCTACAAGAGTACTGATGGTTAACTAGTAGACATAGTCTTGGCTTCTTTAACATAAGTATGGCTTCTCTCGATAATTGTGTATATTTCCAATAATATTAATAGTAGTAGCAAGATTTCTGATAAGGCGAGAGAAAATCTGCTAACTACTAAGATTACGAATAACCAGAGTATTCTATCGCCTCGCTCCATCAAGCCTACTCCTTTTCTCTCTTTTATACCAAGACTATCGGCTCTAGCTTTTGTATAACTTATTGTTACGGCAAGTCCTGTGGCTAGTACTACCATTAAGGGGTTTAGACCCAGTACTATTAGTGATATGAAATAGATTATGTCGGAGATCCTATCAAGGACAGAATCCATGTAGGCGCCCGCGATACTGACATGCTTAGTCATCCGCGCTATGCTACCGTCTACCGCGTCTAAGAATGCGGATGCTAGAATTAGTATGCTGGTACCTATTGGATCTCTGCTATACCATGCATAGACTGGTGCTAGAATCGCTAGGAGGAATCCTAAAAAGGTTATTTCATTAGCTGATAACCCTATTCTGATAAAAATCTTAGCAATACTCTGGAGGTACTGGTCAACTTTACCTCTTAGCTTTGAAAGCATTATATTTCAGCCTATTACTAATTACTAGGTACCTTATTAGCATCTATTAGAGTTCGCCTTGGCAAATCTTCTTCATTATCACAGCATCCTGTTCTAGCACCGGGCTCTCAGAAATTATCACAGCATCTATTCCTAACTCCTTATACACGCTACATATCATTCTCCAATCGGGACCATAAGGCTCTGATAGTGTATGATGCCTTAGTTCTCCACCCTTACCGTACTCAATTGTAGAGAAGTGCGTGTGTAGAGGTTTTATACTATCAGCTCCTAGATTCTTCTCGACAACATCTATGATTTTCCTGACATCGTCTTTGCTTACAACTAGTTTTCCAAGACTTCTAGCATGTATATGAGCCCAGTCAATAGTAGGTTTACACCTAGGTAAAGCACTACATATACTTATAACATCCTCTATACTACCAACCTGGCTGGTCTTACCAGTAGTCTCTGGGCCTAGAACAGGTTTTCTTATCCCTATCCTATCCGCCTCTTCGAGAACCTTCTTTAACGCATCAATAGTCTTAGCTACAGCTTTTTTCTCTCCATAATCCTTATAGTAGCCTGGATGAAATACCACTATATACGCATTCATCCATTCAGCAGCTTTTAATGAGTCTACAAGTCTTCTTATACTAGCATCTATAACATCTTTTTTCTTAGATGCAAGATTGATGAAATAAGGTGCATGAAGAGATAATACTATCCCGTGTCTCTTGGCTTCAGACCCGAATCTCCTCGCTTTATCCTCCTTTATGTTAACTCCTCTAACAGCCTCATACTCCATAGCATCAAGACCCATTTCTGCTAAGAAGGAAGGTGCTTTGAGGATATCAGCCTTCCCCATAGATATGGGTTTACCAGCAGGCCCGAATCTGAGTTGTCCCGTGGCACATCACCTTTATTACACTCATATTTGCACGTCTAAAACTTAAAAGAATAGCTCGTTTAAACTTACTTAATAGTAGGGCTATGAAGAGGAATCCGGGATCTTAGCATTTGCTTTCCTCTCTAATGCTGACAAACATCTTTCTGAGCCCACCATCTACTGATTATGAGTATAATCAACGAGTACTCAAGTAGTGTTAGAATCATGGAATAAGCTACGTAGAAGCGTTCATCGAAGATCATTAACGTTATAGAATCTATTATTTTTATTAACTCGGTATTAGGGCTAGCTATATGTACGTGGAACCACCAGCTTGTAGGGAAGAATATTGGCCATAAACCTATAAAGAGTATAAGCATCGTCTTCAAGAATTTCAAGGCATTATTTCCTAAAGACTCGGCCAGAGCCAGCACTAGTAGTCCTACTAGTGGTAATAAGTACTGGTAGTTTACCCTCCAATAAGTCGTTGCGAAGACTAGTAGGGGGCTTAGCACCATGGTAAATAACCCGAGGGGCTTTCTAGTTAGAGCCACGTATAGTAAAATAGCAGATAATAGGGCTGCAGGGATAATCCATAACCTTATTAGTAGCAATAAGTCCATGCCTTGATGCTTCCATAAGTATGTTGCTAAACTCGATACTCCATTAAAACTATACTGTATAGGGAGAGTATAGAAGGGGCTACCAGCTTGCTTGAGGGATGATAGCAGACCAGTAATGCTGCCAGGGCACGCCATGAAAGGACCCACAAGCAACAATATAGGTAGTACTAGTCCTATAACGAATCTCTTAAGCATTGAAGACCTGGTTTTGAAAACCAGTATTGTTAGGAAAATAACCGATGGTGCTAGAGTCTGCTTTGTTATAAATGATACGCCTGCTAATACTCCCGAAGACAAGGCCTTGTTTCTCATATACAGGTAGAGTGCTGCTAGGAAAAATGCTAGTGCTACTTGATCGAACATGCCATAAATTGATGTGATATATATGGTGCAAGGATTCATATAATACAGTATAAGTGCTAGGATAGAGAATTTCTGCTTCCTAGTATACTCGTAAACAAGCTTGTATATCAATAGTGCTGAGATGGTATCGAATAATATTAGCAAGCTCTTAACAGCTATAATCCAAGAAGCAGGTGCGTATACTTTGTACAAGCCGTTTACCCAGAAGTATCTGACAGGATCATCTGCAAATACTCTTAGAAAGCCGAGAATCAAGATCCAGATAGGACCATACACGTAGGGCCAAGGATAAGGCCAACCCTTTAACTTGTAGTCTGAGGGATCGGAGTACTTATAGAAACATAATCCGTGTTCTCGGAAAGTATCAGCAAATCCAGCAAATTGCGGTATATCCGAGCCTGTAGAGAAAGGTGCTAGCAGTAGCCGTATAACTAGTCCTATCAAGAAGATAGATAACATAGCTATGCGATACTTATTAGCTAGGATTCGTCCCACAGGCATACTGACCAGTGCCCTTAATATCGTGTTTCATCTACATGTTTTCTACACAATAATACGATTTCTTCTAAGTGTTAAGATCTAATTTCTTTAAATACTAATCTACCTCGAGTTTCATTACTGGGTATGAGTCAGAAATGTATGATAGAGAACAATTATTACGGGTAGCCTCATTATTAGCTGAAAAATACGAGCTGAGAGCTAGGAGCTGGTTTGTTAGAAATGGTATATCGATAGACTTCTTTGTCGACAATATTGATGTTATTTATAACAAGAACCCCCAAAACACGCTTATCGTGAAAGTAAGTGTCATTGCTGACCCGCCATGGGACAAGATCATAAGTAGATATATAGAGAAAAACATAATCTCAGAAATAGAGAGGATACTAAAAAAGAATCAGAGGCAAAATACTAGGTAGGACTTAAGCAGCGTATTATTCTACAAGAGTTAATTGTCTTAGTCTGGACCACCTACTAGTTGTAGAGAAGCCGATATTGTCAAAACCTAAGATTTTTAGGTGTCATTATTTTAGTTCTAATAGTTGTCGATAAGTCTTGATAAAGCTGTTGAAATATCCCGTGGCGCAGAGAGTACCAATAGCAATATTATTAAGCCTACTAGCCACTATAACCAAGATTCTAGGCTCAATAGTATCTGGGAGTATTGCCTTACTGGCTGATGGCGCTGATTCTGCTATAAATATGAGCACTATAACCTTAGCTGTATACATGTTTAAGAAATCAAAGAAGAAACCAGATGCTGATCACCCGTACGGCCATTAATGGTTACGAGGTTTTATCCTCAATAATAACTACAATTATAATGACTGTGATAGCAACATCTATAATCATGACAGCAGCTTACAAGATCTCACATGGTTACGAAGTCAGAGGCATAGGGATATTATTCTCAGCTGCTTCAACACTAATGATAGCTCTGTCAGCCTACATACTATACTATGAGTCAAAACACTATGAAAGCCTTGCTCTTAAAGCAGAAGCAAGGCACTTGGCAGCCGATATACTGGTATCTGTTGCTGTGCTGATAGGCGTAGTATTAGCTGTATCTGTAGGATACATATATGACGTGATACTAGCACTATGTGTTGCATTATTCATGGGATATGGTATACCAGCTAATCTCAAAGAAGCATCTGAGAGTATGACATGTGGAACTCCATCAGAGAACTAAGGTATAAGATAGAGGAGATAGCTAGAAAAGTACCTGGTATTCGTGATCGTCATGCTATCAGGGTGCGAAGACTAGGTGGTGCTATATTTGTAGATATGCATGTACTTGTTAACCCAGAACTAACTATAAGGGAAGCCCATAACCTGGCTCACAAAGTCGAGGAGCTTATAAAAGCAAAGGTGGACAAGGTCGAGGATGTAGTTATACATGTAGAACCCGCAATATAACGTATAGAATCCTTCATCATAAAGTTATTTAGCCCATTTTGTTTTTCCACATAATAAGCTCATCAACATGGACAAATGTACAAGATCTTGTCTCATACAATGACGTTGTCCGGCAGCGGCAGAGCAATGGTGATGTCTGATGCGAGGCAATGCTATTATAGCTGATAAACTAGTGAAGAGATACTACTCTCATGAGCGAAGCGGCTTCTTTAAGAAAAAGAAGATAGTTATTGAGGCACTCAAAGGAGTATCGTTCACTGTACGTGAGGGCATAGTATATGGTCTCCTAGGCCCTAACGGTGCTGGCAAGACTACGACTATCAAGATACTAGTAACTCTGTTGCTACCAGATGAGGGTAATGCCCGTGTAGCAGGCTATGATGTTATATCAGAACCCGAAAAAGTTAGAGAAAACATAGGTGTAACACTCAGTGTTGAAAAAGGCTTCTTCTGGAAACTCACAGGGCGGGAGAATCTTCGATACTTTGGGATGTTGAGAGGACTAAAGGGTAAGGAGCTTGAAGAGAGAATAGAATGGGCTCTACGCCTAGTAGGTTTAGATAAACTTGGCGGGGGCGATAAGCTCTATGAAGAGTTCAGCTTAGGAATGAAAGCCAGGCTGAGCCTAGCCCGTGCACTACTAGCGGATCCACCGATACTGATATTAGATGAGCCTACTCTAGGCTTAGATCCTCACTCTGCACGAACTATAAGGAACTTACTCATAAAGCTTGCGCGCGAAGAAGGGAAGACGGTTCTTGTGACTACTCACAACATGCACGAGGCCGAGATGATCAGTGATAGGCTCGCAATCATAGATAAGGGTAGGATAATAGCTGAGGGCACTGTTAACGAGCTTAAAAAACTAGTTGCAGATGATGTAGGAATAGTAATGCATATAGAGCCTCCACCGGGCTTAGATCTAAACTCGCTTGCGTACTCGCTTAAATCACGACTTGGCATAGGCGAGGTCTCGGTATTAATGCCTGAGACAGGCAAAAGTGGCATAAGAATTCTAGCACGCCATACCGAGGCTGAAGAAGTAGTTGCAGAAACAATAAGGTTCCTGGGAAGCTCAGCTGCTAAGGTCTATAGGGTAGAAATCCAGGAGCCTACATTAGAAGATGTATTTATAAGACTTACATCATCTGCGAGGTGATACTAGTGCCGGTACCTGTCACTAGTATCTTGCGTGCACAATTTCTCGCAGAGATCTCATGGTACAAGAATAACAAGTGGATGCTGGTATCAATGTTTCTCTGGCCTTATCTGATGATGCTCATAATACTTGGTATAGGCAGTCTGTACGGGAGTATTGAAGAATACAAGTCTAGGCTCGGAATATATAATCCATTGTTATACATGCTGGCTAGTAGCATGATAGCTATGAGTAGTGTAGGCATAGTAGACACTGTTGCCACATTCTCTTTATGGAATAGGTGGATAGGAACACTACAATACATATTGCTAACACCGACAAAAACTTGGAAGGTATTGCTAGCTAGCGGTGTTCCCGGTAGTGTATTATCAATAATTATAACGCTAGCCGCCGTTACCCCTGGCAGCATATATCTTGAGGGCCTAGTAGGAGGTTTAAAAATGATAGTAGTATTCGGGCTAATGCTACTAGGAATGCTTCCTTTACTAGGATTAGCAGTTATAATTAGCAGTGTATTGCTTATCGTTAAAGAAGAATCTAATATCGTTAGCAGTCTAAACCCGCTATTAATACTCTTATCAGGAGTCTTTTATCCAATCGAGGTATTGCCGCGGATACTACAGGTTGCAAGCACTGTTGTGCCATCAAAATACGTCGTTGATGCAGCAAAGATTCTTGCAACCTATCATATACCGGAGGCAAAGCTATTGTTCGTAGTAGTGTATACACTCACACTGCTAACATTTGCCTATAATACTATTGCTATGGGGGTTTTAGGCAAAGTAGAGGAGAAGGTGCGTAGAGTTGGTCCAGATTAGGCTTAGACTACTAAGGACAAAGGCTATAATATGGCTTCACACGCTTAGGCTCTGGAGGTACAAGTATAGTGTAGTAAATATGGCTGTAAATACCATGCTATGGCTAACAATCTTTCTACTAGGAGCACTAATGTTTGTGCCAAGCCACAAGCTTGGAGAAGCATCCACGATAGCCTTCTGGGCGCTCGCTATGTGGCAGATAATGTCAAACTCTGTATGGCTAATAGGTGGATGGACGAACTTCATGGTAGGCACAGGATTAGTAGAAGAACACTTACTCTACGGAGTCTCGCTACCCGGTTTCTTCGCTGGTAGAGTCATCCCAGGACTTGCCGTTTCAATACTAGGCATACTACTAGTCTACCTGGTCTTCTACAGTATTCTTGGCACAACACTAGCATTGGTTACTCATGCCGTTTTTCTAGTAATTGGTATAGTAGCGCTGACCATAATGGCTACATGTTACGGGCTCATACTCTCAGCTATTTCTATAAGAATAGGAGTACCAGAAACGCTGCTAGATATAGGAAATTTCCTAGTATTCATCATGGGTGGCATAGCAACGCCTGTAAAGACTCTGCCAGGGATCTTGAAGAAAATAGCCTTGTTTATCCCATATAGTCATGCAGCAGAGCTCCTAAGATACGGTGCAGCGGGCATACAGCCATATATAGACTTATGGCTAGAGACGGTCCTCACTATAGTTATAACTGTTAGTATGATAGCACTAGCGTTATACGTATACTCATTGACAATACTGCACGTGAAAAAGACAGGTATCAGGGCTGTTGGAAGAATGTAAATAAACAATGCTATGTAAGACGCATTATGCAATCATCTACGGTATTTGTTTTCAAACACTTGATCAATCCTAACATTTTTAGAACAAACAAGTTAGCTATCTCTGACCCCTTCTCTTTGCTTGCAGAGCATGGGTTACCAAAACTACCGGGAAAATCTGGTTCAAAGGGTTTCCTAGACACATGTATAGATGTTTTAGGCCATTCTCTCTGTAATGCTGAGCCTTTATCTCTACATACTTCTCTAACTAGTTCTTCACTAGTAAGCCCATAGTATAGCGCCAAGCTGGTCTCTGCTTCATCAGCATGTGAGACTTCTGATCTCATGATTCTCCTAACTTCTGCTTCTAGTAATTTCCACCACTCTACTGACAAGATCTTCAAATCCGTTGCACTAGTATAAGCTAGGTCTCTTAGTAGTGCTGATAATATATTAGTGTTGCCGCCGTGAGAATTCACTATAATGATAGTCTCTATTCCTTGTCTAACCAGGTTGCTAATAATATCTTTAACGACTTTCTCAAAACCTTCCTTACTAAGCGTTATTGTACCGCTGAACCTGCTCCACTCTGGCGAGTACCCGTAATATAGTGGAGGTAAGACTAGTACCTCTAGTTTCTCGCTCATGGCTTTCCTTGCTACATCTAGTGATAAATTGTATGATATCAGAGAATCAGTTAGTAATGGCAAGTGTTCTCCGTGCTGCTCTATCGAGCCTACCGGTATTAGTACAGCTGCTATACGATTTTTCGCTTTTTCTATATCTCTCCAAGTATTAAGACCCCATTCAATGCTTAGTTTATTCTGCAATATTTCCACCACTCACAATTTTGGCTCTATGCCAAACTCTCTCATCAGTAATCTTCCTGCAATTACTATGGGGTCCCAGGCTGGTGCCAAGGGAGGCGCATATCCTAGATCTGTATAGAATAGGTCCCAGATGGTTGATTTCTTCATTATTAGTGATGCAATGATGTTTACTCTCCAGAAGACGCTGTCATCTCCTAGCCCTTGGGCACCAAGTAGTAGTCCTGTCTTCTTATCAGCTACTATTTTCAAAACTAGTTTTCTGATTCCAGGCATATAATGGGGTTTGTTCCTAGCCTCAACACTCACAGCTACTGGTTCAAAGCCTTTCTTCCTAGCATCCCTTTCTGTTAAGCCCGTGGATGCTATAACCATATCAAAGACTTTTAAAGTGCTTGTACCTACAACTCCCTGAAAAACAGCCTTGTCCTTGCCAAGCCCTATATTTGTACCAGCTATAAACCCCATCTTATTGGCAACAGTTGCAAAAGGGAACCAGGTCCGCTCGCCTGTGACTATGTTTACTGTCTCTGTATTGTCTCCGGCAGAGTAGATATCTGGGATGCTTGTTCTCAAATACCCGTCAACCCATACTGCCCCCGAGGATCCTATTCTCAACCTCATCTTCTCTGCAAGATCGGTATTTGGCTTCACACCTGTTGCCAATACAGCTAGATCAGCATTAATATTCTCACCACTCTCTAGCTCTACTCGTAAAGCATCGCCTCTCCTCTCTATACCTACTACAGGATTACCTGACATTATCCTGACACCATTCTTTTCCAAGTGACTCGTAACATGTACAGCCATGTCCTCGTCTAAACTCTTATAGAGAACATGCTCACGCCGCCCAACAAGGGTGACTCGTAGCCCAATCCTAGTGAGAGCCTCAGCCATTTCTAGCCCCAGATACCCGGTGCCAGCTACTACAGCTGTACCACCTTTTTTCCTTATTGCATAGCTTCTTATACGCTCAGCATCTTCTAGGTGAGAAACATAGAATATGCCCTCCGGTATCTCTAAGCCTTCTAGATAGCTAGGTAATCTAGGCTTTGCACCAGTAGCTAATACTAGCTTGTCCCATTGAAGAACTCTTTTCTCACCATTCTTCTTATCAATAATTACTGCTTTCTTGTCCTCCGGGTCTATGTCTACAACCTCTGTATTAAATAACACCTGGATACCACGTTTTACAGTGAATTCCTCTGGCGGATAATGCAAAAGGTCTTCGAGAGACTTGACTATACCGCTCACATAATATGGTATACCACATAACGCGAAACTTATATAGCGTGTCTTCTCGACAACTATAACCTTGTTCTCCTTGTTGATTCTTTTCGCACGCGATGCCGCGGACATCCCCGCGGCTCCACCGCCTACAACTAGTATCGTTTTACCCATGTAAGTCCCTCCATATTTTCGCATGATAATATTGAGGATAAGAGTTTAAAACAATTCCTTGAAGCTTAGACTTCTAACAAGTGAATATACTTAGAATAAAACTCCTCGATACTAGAGCTGGTGAGCTTGTTTAACTTGCCAAGCAATTTCTTAGGATCACGTATACCAGACTCCATACCTAGTGTTTTGAGTACTTCGAAAATTGTCCAGGGATATATTATCCATAACCATTCATCCAGCTTTTCAACATAAAAATCTGGCACGTAGACGCTCTTAGGTTTTACATGCAAAACAGCTGTTCTTAGCTCTCTAGCATTCCTCGAGGACAGATGTTCTACAATCTTTTTTAGTGTAAGACCAGTATCTACAACATCATCAACTACTAGTACCTTATACCCACTTATAGGTAGATTGTCCTCGATAATTACTGGCTCTTTGTATTTCTTGCCCCCAATACCCCAGTGTTTGGCTCTTATACAGTAAAGCTCTTCAACACCTAGTGCATCACTTATTATACGTGCGGGTACTAATCCTCCTCTAGAGACAGCTATTATGACTTCAGGCTTATACGCTCTTCTTATGGTCTCCGACAACTTCAAGGAAAACTCAATGACTTCGAGCCATGGAATATATTTGTATTTCATTAGCTAATCCACCACCAGATAAATTATTAACATGGCTCTATAGTGCTTGGGGGCTTTGTTGTCACAGAATAAGCAACCATAGTAACTCCGGGTACCTCACTAGTAATCCTTCTAGCTATTATATCAAGTACCTCGTAGGGGATGCGCGTCCAATCAGCTGTCATAGCATCTTCGCTCTCAACAACACGTATTATAACTATTTTTCCAGTATCTCTTCTATCACCTTTTACCCCAACCCACGAGTCATCTCCTACTGCTGCGAAAGCTTGCCAAACCTTGTCGTAGAGTCCATGTTTCTTGAGTTCTTCCTCAACGATTGCTGATGCTTTTCTAACTATCTCGAGTTTCTCTTTGGTGACTTCTCCAATTATCCTAACAGCTAAGCCTGGTCCTGGGAAGGGATGTCTATTGACTATTTCATCCGGGATACCAAGGTATCTTCCAAGCATACGTACTTCATCTTTGTACAAGTATCTAAGAGGCTCTACTACGTCTAAGCCAAGCCATTTTGGGAGACCTGCAACATTATGATGACTCTTGATCCTATCAGCTCCTGGTACAGCGCCACTCTCGATCACATCGGGATAAGTCGTTCCCTGGGCTAGCCATTTAATATCCCTATTCTTCTCAACAAACTCCTTGAATATTCTTGCGAATTCTTCCCCGATGATTCTTCTCTTCTCTTCACAATCATATACGCCTCTAAGCTTCTCTAAGAACCTCTTACTAGCGTCGATATAGACGGGTTCTAATCCTAGTCTCTTAAGATTCCTCAGGACCTCTTCTGGCTCGTTCTCGCGCATTAATCCATGATTTACGAAGAGCGTGACAACTCTTTTACCAAGAGCTTTTCTGAGAAGAACAGCTGTAACAGTGGAGTCGACTCCGCCACTAACAGCTACTAGTATTTTTCCACCCTCTACTCTGCTTCGTACGTCATTTATAAGCATCTCAGCGATATTCTCTATATGCCAAGAAGGTTTTGCACCAGATATTTTTACAACAAAATTTTCTAGAAGCAGGGATACCTTACGAGTATGTATGACTTCGGGATGAAACTGTACTCCATAAATAGGTTTTT
>CAZCAU010000016.1:0-27907 GCA_964496855.1 uncultured Desulfurococcales archaeon | reverse complement strand
GAGTACCGCTTGGCGCTATGAATATGCTCTCATACCCCATCACGCTTGAGAAGACTATGTAACCTGTTATTGATGATATTAATGTATACATTATAGCTGTTGCCTCGAAATCACGTTTATAGAGAACCTCTACGCCGAAGAGGGCTCCTCCGAGAGGAGTCCGGAATATAGCTCCTATACCCGCGGCAGCCCCAGCTATTGATAAGAGTCGCGACCCCATTCTTCCCATCTTCAGTAATCTCCCAATATGATAACCCAGGCTAGCACCACTCTGTACTATTGGACCCTCACGTCCACCACTACCACCTGACCCTATTGTTACTGCTGAGGCAATGATTTTTACAAACGGGGTTCTCAGCCTAGCACGCCCCCATCTATTATGTATAGCATCTAGAGCAGCATCTGTACCGTGCCCTTCGGCCTCAGGAGCTAATGTGTACACTATTATTCCTGATATCAAGCCTCCAAGCATCGTGATAAGAGGTAATGCGAGAACCCAGATGTGCTCTGCCGCATTAGCTAGAGTATACCTGCTCCCCTCCTCCCATAACTGCATATGTATGATTCTCTCCAAGAAGAATTCTGAAGAATATTTTAATAAATACATTAATAAAATAGCTGTTAGCCCACTAATTACGCCGACCAAGACACTGCCAACGAGTAGCCGCATACTATATGATTCGGCAAGTCTGATTATACTCCTCCTCACAGACACTCCTGGTCACCAGAAGCAAAGAGTATGTATTGCTGACGTAGTATTTTGAAATTACCAAATATTTATCATATGGTGCTTGAAGGAGCCCACTCTGTCAGCTCATCAGGCACGAATCCGGGTTTTTGCCCCAACGTAACTATTGGTATTGTGACCCATCCAGGTCTGGGACCTTTTGAGAACTCTACGCGTTCTCCTGTCTCATCGCTCTTTACTATCAAGTAGTTGGCGCTAGGGGACTCTGTGGTTATATAGTAGTATAGCATTGGTAGGCCGTAATACTTGTAGTAGTCTCTAAATACTGCTAGTATTCCAAATACGGTTTTTTCTCCTAGGGGGAATCTTAGTATGTATGTTGGCTGACCCATTGTTACAAGTGATGCAGCCATTCTGCCTAGATCTTCTATACCATTTACTTTTACAGCTAGTACTTTTTCTTCAACAACCATTATTATTCACGCTCTCGCTTAATTATGCATACTATTACCTTACTGTTATATTCTATTTATTTTATCTTTCTATGGAGATTTTGAAACTATTAAGCCGTATAGCTCGAGTTTCACAAGAAATGTATTTGGGTAAGATTTTTTTACTCGGGACGAGAAAATATTTTCGCACAACAAATTTTGTAGATAAGGGAAGTAAAAATGATAATCGAAATAAGATGGCATGGTCGTGGTGGTCAAGGAGCCGTCACGGCTTCTGAGTTAACAGCTAGAGCGGCAATACGTGAAGGCAAGGTAGCTCTGGCATTTCCACAATTCGGTGCAGAGCGTAGAGGTGCGCCAGTCGTAGCATTCACTAGGGTGAGCGATGAGAAGATCATTCTGCCAAGAACACCAATTACTAATCCGGATATTATTGTAGTCATGGACCCGACTCTGTTACCACAAAAGTTCATATACTCTGGTGTAAAGCAGGGAGGACTTGTAATAGCTAATACTGCGAGGAGCCCTGAGGAAGTCAAGAGGATGTCTGGTAGAGACGACTTGAAGATAGCTACAGTCAATGCTACAAAAATAGCAATGGATATCTTCAAGAGACCAATAGTCAACACGCCTGTGCTAGGCTCGCTAGCCAAGGTAGCCGAAGAGCTAGGTTTACCACTATTTAAGCTAGAAAGCCTACTAGCCGTGATCCCGGAGAGATTCTCTGGAAAAGTGGCTGAACTCAACATAGAAGCAGTTAAAAAGGCTTACGAAGAGGTAAAACTAGGTTAAAAAGGTGGTTGACACATGTCTCAAAAACTCCCTGGTGCAAAAGAACTACCCATAGGGGGTGTAGTCCCCTATCCAGGTAGTAGTTTAGAGTACAAGACTGGTAGCTGGCGTGTCGAGAGACCAGTCATTGATCAAGAGAAGTGTGTTAGATGTCGCCTCTGCTGGTACATATGTCCTGACGGCGCGATAAAAGAGCTTGACAAAGAATATGTCACCAGTAAGGGCAAGAAATGGAACCTAGTATACGAGGTCAACTACGACTACTGTAAAGGATGCGGCGCATGCTCTGAGATATGTCCTGTTAAAGCAATAAAGATGGTCCCTGAAGAAGCTTAGAGGTGAGATGAATATGTGTGCACAGGTTGAAGTAACTAAAAAAGAAAAGAAGCCCATACCCCTTAGCACAAACTTCGCGGTAGCACATGCAGTAAAAGACCTAGACGTAGACATTGTATCAGTATTCCCTATAACGCCACAGACGCTCGCAGTCGAGAAAATAGCAGAGTTTATAGCTGATGGAGAACTAGACGCTGAGATGATTCACACAGAGAGCGAGCACTCGGCTGCAAGCGCTCTATGGGGCGCAGCAGTTGCTGGAGCAAGAGCTTTCACCACGACATCGTCACAAGGCCTCGCACTAATGCACGAAGTACTACACGCTATTAGCGGTGCAAGAGTACCAGTAGTCATGGGTGTAGCTCACAGAGCATTAAGCGTCCCCATAAGCATATGGAACGATCAAAGCGATTTATTCGGAGGAGCAGAGAGAGCTAGCTGGGGCATAATATTCGTATCAAGTGCACAAGAGGCTTATGACACAATCATACAAGCATACAGGATAGCAGAAGACCCACGCGTAGTCCTACCCGTAATGGTCTGTTATGACGGCTTCCTGCTAAGCCACACCTTCGAGCCAGTAGTTGTAGAAGATCGTGAAGAAGTACTCAAGTATGCGCCTAAGAAGAAATGGGGCCAGAAGACCTGGTACGTGCTAGACCCAGACAACCCTGTCAGCATGGGCACACTAGCATCCCCGAACCTATACTATGAGTACAAGTACCAGCAAGTTCTAGCAATGAGAGAGATGTTAAAAGTAATAGAGGAGGCGGACAAAGAGTTTGGCAAGATGTTTGGTAGAAGCTACGGTATAGAGAAGCCCTACATGCTTGAGGACGCAGAGATAGCACTAGTAGCAAACTCTGCTTATGCAGCAACATTGAGAGGAGTAGTAGACAAGCTAAGAGCCGAGGGCATGAAGGTAGGACTCTTAGAGATTAGAGTCTACAGACCATTCCCATACGAGCTCATAAAGAAGCTATTAGCAAACGTCGAAGTAGTAGGCGTTATAGATAGAGCAATAGACTACGGTCTACAATATGAGGGCCCAATGTTCAACGCAATAGCATCAGCATACATTAACGACGATGAGAGACCAAAGATGGTCAGCTTCGTAGCAGGTATAGGTCAGAGAACCATGCTTATCGAAGACTTCGTGAACCTATACAAGAAGCTAGATCATATAAAGAAAACAGGTGAAGTACCCAAGAGAACCATATTCTATGGGGTGAGAGAGTAATGTCATATAAGAGTATAGATGAATTACCCACATTCTATAAATCCTTATATGACCTACCAAGAGAAGAGAGATTCGTATCAGGCCACAGGCTCTGCGCAGGCTGTATGGCTGGAACAATAGTTAGGCACCTAATGAAAGTGGCTGGCAAGGACGCCGTAGTAGTAAACGTTACGAGCTGTGTAGAGATTACAAGCGTCGTAGACCTCTACACACCATGGCTTAACCCATGGATACACCCACTATTCGAGAACGCTGGTGCAGTAGCCTCCGGAGTAGTTGAAGCATACAAGGTGCTAAAGAGGAAGGGTGAACTACCAGCTGATAGAGACATAAAGGTAATCGCACTAGCTGGTGACGGTGGTACATTCGACATAGGTTTCCAGTCACTAAGCGGAATGCTTGAGAGAGGCCACGACGTTCTCTACGTTTGTTACGACAACGAGGCATACATGAACACTGGTATCCAGAGAAGCGCTGCTACACCAAAGTATGCATGGACAACTACTACACCAGCGGGCAAGGTATGGAGAGGAGAGTGGAGAGTAAAGAAGCCATTATTCGACATAGCAGTAGCTCATGGCATACCCTACGCAGCCACCACAAACCCAGCATATCCGCTAGACATGGTCAACAAGTTCAAGAGAGCATTAACAATTAAGGGACCAAAACTAGTACACGTATTAATGCCTTGTACAACTGGATGGCGCTTCAATACCAACCTAGGGCCGACAATCGCCAGGCTAGCAGTAGAGACTGGTGTATGGATAAACATGGAGTACTGCTGCGGAGAGTTTAGAGTAACAACGCCGGTGAAGTTCAGAAAGCCTGTCAAAGAATACCTAAAGCTCCAGGGCAGATTCAGACACTTGACAGAGGAAGAAATTGCGGATATACAGAGAATAGTCGACGAACAAGTAGAAAGGGTCAACAAGCTAGTCGGCAAAGAAGTCATCGGCCCTGTTAAAGCCTAAGGATTTTCCTACCAAGCAAACTATTCTCTTTTTAACATCAAATATTCTTTTTAAAACCCTGTTCTTATACTACCAATAGTATGGACTTTATTCTAGAAGTCTTAATAAAATAGAAAAGAGATTATTGTTTAGAAGGGTTTTTGTCTTAGTATCTTACATATAGTCATTAGTGTTCGCCTGTTAATCCGTGGCGGCTCATTAGATTCTGGTACTTCAACCATTACAACTCCTTCTTCCTCTCTCCTAACTTCTGCTATTACCCCTTCCACAGGGTCTATGGCTAGTGTTGGAACTTCTTTAATTACCTCGCCATGAGACTCTATGAGTGCCCCAGGAGCCATTACTGGTACAGAGTTCTCTATACTTCGCGCACTTAAGAGTGTTAGCACACGTTCTGAGGAGTCATCGAGGCTAGGCATAGCTATTAAAGCGTTAGCGCCCATTAATAATAAGCTACGCGAGATTTCCGGGTAGTAGAGATCAGTCTGAGCTATTAAGCCGTATTTTTTATCCATGGCTAACGTGATCAACTCTTTACCTGGGCTTAGCCCGATGTTTTCCTCTAGGTGATTTAGCCCTATTTGCCTATACTTGCCGACTAAGTTACCGGTGGGAGAGATAATAAACACGGTCATGAAGATCTTTGGGCCAGCCCTCTCTATTATTGGACCTCCCACAATGTATATACTCTCCTCAACTGCTAATGATGCCAAGTACTCTGTTGTATTGCCCCCAGGCACTCTTTCAGCATAATTCTTTGCGACAAACCTTAGCTTCTGGGGAGGATATGCTGTGAATATAGAGCCCAATGTGAACATTGAGGGTAGTATAATAGTGTGAGCTCCTTTTAGCTTAGCTTCTCTTATAAGCCTCCTAGCTCTATCAAGATTAGACTTCCTAGCTAAGAGTTTTATCCTCATATGTGCAAGACCGATTTTAATACTCATACACCCCCTTAGAGATGTATGGTTTTATAGCATCTAGGATCTCGAGATATACCTCGTTAAGCACTTCTTGGTACTCTCTCCTACCCTCTTCTATAGAGTCCATTATCTCCTCAAGCTGTCTAGTCCTATTCTCTGATACTAGTGGTCCGAACCTCTTTACTAGGAAGTCTCTTACATGTATCCCTAGCTTCGTGGGTTTTAGGAATTTCGTTCTCTTCCCTATTTCTAGCACGTATTTGCGTTGTAGGAGCGTCTGGACTATCTTAGCATACGTACTAGGTCTTCCAATACCTCTCTCCTTCATTAATCTTACTACATCACCCTGCGTGTATAATGGTACCGTGCTTCTACGCCTCCTAATGACATCCCTTATAGCGTACTTGCCGGGCCTAAGCTCTTTCTCCAGCCTTATCGGGTAGACATCTAGGAATCCCGGCTCGGTTATCCTTATAGTCCTTTCCATTCTTAAACTACCTTCTTTCTCTATAATAACATCTACTACTTGCTTCTCCACCTTACCGGACACCATCTGGCTTGCAATGAATCTGCGGAAAATGAGATCGTACAACGCGTAGTGTCTAGATGTTAATGGTCTTACGGGCTGGATAATACCTTCTTGCACTAGTAGCTTTAGCCTCTCTGCATCTATAGGTCTTGTAGGCCTTATAGCTTCATGCGCTCCTCCAACACCCCATGTACGTGGGGCGAACAAGTCCTTGTACTTGTCGCCATACTTCTCAACCAAGTACTCCCTAGCAATAGCTATGCCTGCATCCGATACACGTGTACTATCTGTTCTATGATAAGTTATGAACCCCATCTCGAAGAGCTCCTGGGCAAGATTCATGGTCTCGGTAGCACCAAGTCTCAGTCTAGCGGAAGCCTCTGTGATCAAAGTATCAGTAGTAAACGGGGGTAAGGGTTTTAGTTCCTCTACTCTACGCTCAACTTCTACTACACGTATAGTCTTGCCTCTAAGCTCCTCTGCTTTCATTAGACCGATGACGTCTTCTGAGACCGTTATCTGCTCGTCTTCGAAGTAGATTGTATAGAATATCTTGAAGCTCTTCTGATGCTCTATGTCTCTATCAACTATCCAGCCGAGAACAGGTGTCTGGACTCTACCAGCACTGAGCCTCCGGTTCTCCCTACAACGCTCCTCGCCTAGTCCTAGATGAGTCTTGCAGAAGTCGGGCCAGAACGCCCTCCATAGTATTGGTGATAGGGAAAATCCTATCCATCTATCCTCTATCCGTCTCACAAGCTGGGCTTCGACAAGCTGGTTATTGAATCCTCTAGGATTCTTTATTGCTTCTAGAATAGCCTTACGAGTAACCTCGTGGAACTCTATTCGTAGAACATTCTTTGTGTATGGTCGGAGTAGGCAAGCTATGTCCCATCCTATTTTTTCTCCCTCGGTATCAGGGTCTGTCCCCACAAGGATGTAATCTACCTCTGTCGCGACATCTTGTATAGCTTTGATAATATTAGATGAGTCTCTTACGAGGCTTCCTCCACAATACGGGCACTTATCAGTATCCTCTGTGAACTGGTAGCCGCAGGCTAGGCACCTCTTAATACTGTTATATACCGGGTAGAAAGCATACATACCCTTGCTCTCCGGGTGCTTAGAATATAGTACTCCAAAGTATTCTCCCAAAGGCTTGACAGGGACTTTGCCCATATATTTCTTAGCTGAGGGCAGTAGATCGTATACATGGCCACCACTAGCAGTTATTAATAATACGTAGTCTCCTGTACTCACCTCGTAAACTCTGAGATCACCTATGAGTCTTACACTTGGTTTTCCAAAGAAGTTAGCTATAGTCCTAGCCTTGTTAGGTGATTCAACCACCATTAACGCTGTCTTAACTAAGTCTACTAGTTCTGGCTTCACTTTTCCTTCTAAGACTTCTCTTACTTTCCTACGATCCTCATCTATTACTCTAAGGATCCCCTCTAGATCCAGCTCCTCGAACTTCTTCCAAGAAGCTGCGTCTATTATCCATCTACTCCTCTTTATTAATCCGTTAAGCAATCGTTGATCATCAGCTACTACCACTGATAAACCGTGTGTAATGCCTCCAGCATATAATCTACTAGTCCTGCCACTTGCTTGTATATACGTCATGACGTCTGGTATGAGAATATACGTCTTATTATCTTCTTCCACAATAGCGACTTCGCCTGTCCTGCGCAACGCTTCTTGTACATCTTTCCTAGCTAGTAGTTCTCTGATAAGACTTAATGCTTCGAGTAGGAAGGCAGCAGCTTCTAAGCTCGGCTTCTCGCCTCTTCTAAGCTCTTCTGCTAATTGCTGTATAGCTGCTGGTGATAACCGTTGCAGTAATCTTCTCATACGGGCAAGCATTGATGCTATCTTCATCTTCGAGTCTTCTGGGGCGACCTCGGCTAGTAATCCGAGAGCTCTAACTATATTAATTGGATGAGGATCTTCAAATTCTGTAGTAAACTTTAGTCGCGGAACACCTGCAAATACTGCATAACGTATCCTCTCGGGGAGATCAAGACCTCTAACCATGACACCATAGTATACAGCCACGCCTACTAAGACGTCTAGCTCCCCACTCTTGAATAATTCTAGGCTTTTAAGCTTCTTAGAGTGTAGTGCATCAGCATTTATTCCCTTACTTCTCAAGTACTCTGCTAGTTTTTCTGCGTACTCTATTCCTTTATCAACAGGTACATATACGAGGCCTCCTGTACCCAGTATCTTGACTATCCATGCTACAACATCCTCTAGGCTCTTGTCCTCCGCGGGAACAGTATAAGAATCAATTATATTGCGGAGAACCTCTGAGCGGCTACCAGCCTCGAACCCCAGTAGCTCCCTAAATAACTTCACGCGCGCCCCTCTAGGTCTCCCAGTAGCGCTGCTGACCACAAGTATGGATCCTATCTTCTCTCTTACTCTCTCAATATGCTTCTCCATCCGCTCTATCTTTTTACTAATCTTCTCAGCTTGTTCCCGCTTATCCTGCGTGATTAGCCGCGCAAGCTCTCTCTTAGCTTTTATGAGCTCTATACCTATATTGATATCCTCGTCGCTAAAGCCTACGAGTTTTAACACCAAGTCAACACTCTTAGAACTCTTAAGAACAGCATCAACGTCATCTACAAATATGAACTTGTACTTATGACGCGATACATCATTAAACCGGGCTTGGAGAAAACGCGACGTAGTTACAAGGACGTCAAAATCTCCTGATAGAAGCTTATCTAAGCGCTCACGCTTTTCCTTAGAAGAAAGACGTGCATGAATAGCTATTATCCTTGCTTTTCCACCCAGTTTATCATTGTATGCATTAAGCCTACTCTCTACCTGTAAGACTAGCGGGGTTGTGGGCAGAACTATGTAGGATTTCTTATGTTCTGCTATTGCAAAGTATAGTGCAGTTATTATGCCGAAAGATGTCTTCCCAACACCTGTCGGAGCTATTATCGCGAAACTCCTATTCTTGAGAACCCTCTTAGCCCATGTGCGTTGCGCGCTCCAAAACCTACTACCAGTAGCTTTATGAAAAAACTCTTCAAGCTTTTCTAGTCTTTTTTGCAGTTTATACAGATCTGCATAACGATCTAACTTCTTATACTCTCTAAGCAACCTATATATCTCGGCCACACCTAGTTTTTCAGGTTTCTCGGGTACGTTAGGAAGACAGTCATGACAAGGTAATCCTAGAGAAAGCCTCCAATCATCCTCTATTCCGCCACAATTAGGACATGAGTGTAAATATATACCATGAGGCTTCAAGCCATCACATCACCTAGCTCCTACTACGCTACCAGTAGTCATCATGCTACTCGTACGTGATGTCTGTTCCATGTATTCATATATGGGTTATTAAATTTCCTACTATCTTCTATTCTAAAAATAGTTTACGAGATACATCATGTATTGACTCGTCATTTCATCCTAGAGATTAATCCAGGTATTATTTACCTTTACCCTCCTTACTAGTATTTCATCTAGATAGGTTCTTCCCTATATATGCCTCTAGATACTCTCAGAACCTTGTCTGCATATACAATAATTCCTCTATCTGTTATCTCGAAGGGATGACGTCTCATAGAGTGAGAAGTTCCACGCATTTTCCATACTATTAGGCTTCTCTTTAGCTCGCCGTCAATCTCGTCTAGATCTAATCTTATGATGCCATCAGCAGCATGCTCTACACCTGGTCCTCCGAATCCTCTCTCAGTAACAGATACTTGTGATACTAGTATGCTTGTCACTCCAAGACCACTTAGCACTCTCTTTAACTGCATTACTACGTTTCGGGCAACAGCAGGCTTTGTCAGATAGAGCGTTGACACAGAATCTATTACGCCGCGCTGTGCTCCTACATCTCTAATAGTATCTCTAAGTACATCAGTTAAGAGGCCAACATCTGTGGGATCTCTAACAACATAACGCTCACGCTTAGCTGCCTCACCTATACCTCCCGTGAAGGCATCTACCATCGCGAATAGTCCTTCTTGCTCGTATCTTCTCACATCCCAGCCGAACTGTGCCATGTTTATTCTTACCTGGACAGGATGCTCTTCTAAAGCAACAAATACAGCAGGTTCTCCCACTTGTAAGCCGTTCCAGAGAAACTGTTGCCCGAATATACTCTTACCAGTACCTGGGCCGCCAGATAAGAGTACCACGTTACGCCTAGGTATTCCCCCGTTCAGTATTTTGTCCATCCCTGGTATACCGGTTTTAACACGCTCAACCATTTCTTTATCACCATGATGTTATTAAGTTAGGCTTAGCTTAAAAATTATAGTGTCCTAATATATTAGGGTATTTTCATATACTATTTACTTAATATCACTAGCCAGGTGGTTCAACTAATCTTAGCTTTCTCTTAGCTAGCTTGTTCATAACCATGTTAATAAAAGCATCTATCTCCTCAGGCTTAACACCTTTCTTAGAAGCAATATTCTTAACAATCTTCTCTACAATCCAGTACTTCTTGTACTTCTCGTTAAGCTTTTTCCACGGGATACCTTTTAATGAATCAGCTAATCGCTTATCAAAGGGGAGTCTCCCCTGAAGCATGAGCATGGCTATTATGGGATAGCCAACATATCCTCTAAACTTTGTACCATTATCATTACTATACGCTATCCCCTGCTCCCAATCAACGTACACATCATACTCCTTATCACCCTCGCTAGAGACAACTCTTGCTCTATGTTCATCGATCACATGTATACGCCCATCACTCACGGCTCCTAAGGCTTCTAAGATTTTTATCCGAGGAGGCTTACTCAAGTACATTTACTCTGCTCATCTCCTCGTTAAAATAATAGTGTATAGGCTTTGAAAAACTATAGGATAGATTAAAAGCCTATCTAAACTTCGCTGATTACATTATTTCTAAGCACACCTATTTCCTCAACATATGACTCGATGACATCCCCGCTTTTGAGAAATACTGGTGGTTTTCGCATAAAGCCAACACCTCCCGGGGTACCAGTATAGATTAAATCACCAGGGTTGAGAGTCATTACTCTACTTATACTCTCAACGAGTTGGCGTGGAGAAAACACCATGTTATTAGTCCTCGAGTCTTGCATAACCTCGTTGTTAAGCTTAAGCCTTATAGCTAGATCAGGCTCGCCGCATCCTCCTAGCTCATCACATGTTACTATAACGGGGCCTAGAGGCGAGAATGTATCATAACTCTTAGCCCAGCTCCACGGCAACCCCCTATCTATTTGTAGGCTACGCGCAGTCACATCATTTCCTATGCTTAGCCCGAGAATGGCTTCTGCTGCTTCTCTGCCAGAGACGTTTTTCACAGTATTGCCAATGACTAGTACGAGCTCTACCTCGTAGTCTACTTTCTCTAGCCCCTGCGGGATAACGATGTTATCATTATGCCCAACAAGACTTGAAGGCGCCTTGAGGAAAATGACTGGCTCTGTAGGTATCTTAGCACGGGTCTCCTCTATATGATCAATGTAGTTAAGACCTATACCTATGATTTTGGAAGGATTAAGCACTGGTGGTACTAGCACGTCTTTGTCTATGTCTACATCCGCGGGACACGTAAAGCCGGCATCAATAGCTTTTTCAAGAACCCTGACAGCTTCAAAACCATGCTTGTAAAATAGCCATGGATTAGCTATTAAAGCGTACTCTCTTGGAAGACCACGTGAGGATGCATAGTCTCTGACTATACACTCAGCATTATGGACTTTACCCCCGATAGCAACTCCTAGTCGTGGCACATTCCTCTCTCTATACACGAGTATACGCATGATTCTCGCACCTCTAGAAAACAATATTGTTAGAGAAAAATAACAATAACTAGCAGTTGCTACTACATATCAATAGTTAATCCTATGCCCCTACTCATAGCCTTGTCGTAGAAGTATCTTGCAGCATATAAGTCCTGCACAGCTAGTCCACAACTCTTAAACACTACTACACCATGCAAGTCCTTATAATCTCCTGCTCTACCTAGTACTTCGCCTATCTCTGATACTTTCTCATTGATCTCTTCTCGTGGCAAAGCGCCACGTATATCGTTAACCTCTTCTACACACTGCTCCTTCGAGTCAACAGCTACTAGCACTGCTTTCTTGACAGTACATGGGTCAAGCTCTGAGCCCTGGGGACCCGTAACCCCAATGCTTATAACCAGCGTGTCTCTCCCTAGCCACCTGCAATCTATCACAGGCTTACTACTAGTTGTTGCTAGTAATAGTACATCGCATCTACAAGCCTCGCCAGGATTATCCGCAACTAGTATCTCGTCATACAACTTCATAGATTTAAGATGCTTTGCTAAGCTCTCTGCCTTATGCTTATCTCTATCATACAATACTATGCGCTTAGCCCCCGTGTACTTCTCTGCATGGAATAGTGCTAAGTGTCTTCCCTGGAAGCCGGTACCTATTAGTCCTACACATGATACTTTTCCTCTAAGAGTCTTCGTAACCGCTAGTACGCCAGCGGCAGTTCTGTACGCGGTCAGGATTGTCCCATCTATAACTGCTAATGGTAGCCCCGTCTTATCATCTAGTAAGACTACAAGTGCATTAACTGTTGGTAAGCCTCTAGCATTATTACCCGGAATAATGCTTACAGCTTTTACCGATACACCCCTGCCCCGGGCTAGTGCTGGCATTATCCCCCACCAGTCATTATCTAAGAATACTGTTGTACGAGGGGGATTCGCTACCAGCCTCTTACTATAATCTATGTAGGCCTCCTTGATCACATCTGCGAGTTCTAATGGATCAAGCACTTCTTGTAAATGCTCTTTGCCGAGAAAGAGGAGTTTCATAAAACTACCCGTTATATGAAGTAAGCAAGTAGATGACTAAAAGCATAATCCTTGGAAGAGGATAGCTTAGCTCTAAGGCTGGCTAGTAGTATTAACGGATACGCGTACAAAGCTATTCTGAGCAGCGGATCTTAACTGTAACAGACCGTCCCCGGCCTCCTGGTAACCACTAGGTACTTCTCTACCATTTATCTCGACAATTACTAGGCTATTTTGAAGACCATACTCTATGTTCTTGGCAACGCCTCCTGGTATAGACAAGTCTAGAAGACCAACACTATTAATAGCATTGATAACTATACTTGTCACTGGCGTTTGGGGATATTCTAATGCTGCATCAATAATACTGTTATGTATTGTTAAAGATACATTCGTCTCTGAGAGTCCTTTTATCTCCCCAGTAATCATACTATTTGCTACTAGGAGCTCTAGGCTAGTAAGATTATAGTGATAGCCGTCCATCTTGATAATGCTATTCTCAGCATTTATCCTTATTTTGTGTAGAAGATCTTGTGGAACAAGTATTTTTACACCGCAATCGCTACAATCATATTTTAGAACACCATTACTTATACTTAGACCACTGCTACTTGTCTTCCTACCATAAACGACGATCTTAGCAATACTGCTTTGACTTATCGTTATAAACCCGTTACGAATACTTAGTTTTACTACTAGTGAACTCGCATTAATACTCTTTTCTTTAACAATAACATAGTTCTCTAAGTATTTCTCAATAAACATTGTATTCATTACACTAATTATCTTCTCAATAGCTCTGATCAAGTCGGTGTCTTCGCCTGTTACCTTACCTGGGGGAGCTATTACTGGTACAAGTGTTCCTGCTACTAGTATTGCTACTGCAATAATTCCTACAATAAGATACTTGTTCATTGCCACCACCCTGGAGACAAGGTTAACGGTATAGATGGTAGTGTCATGAAGAAGAGAAATGCTAGTACTAGTGATAATAATACGACGAGTATTGCTTTGAATAATGTAAACCCATGTGCTTCTTGAATACCTATAACCATTAAAGCTGCCTGCCATATGATAGTGGCTATCGCGCCTACAAGTAAGATGTTTATAGACTGGAGAAAGCCTAGCGGTACAGCGATTAACCCGGCTATTATCATTGCTGACCATGATATCCATGAAAACCCGATAAACGCTATAGTATCTTGAATCCTGCCAGCTCCACCCATTATTTTTGCTATACCGTGTACCACTATACTAGCTATAAGCCAGAGAACAAGGGATGATATAGTCATTACTACTACTCCTATAGTCAGGGCAGCACTGGAGTTCTCTGATAAGAAGCTAAATCCCCCGGTCTCACCGCTGCTCATGATGATACTGATTAAGAGAAAGAACTTCCCCATTAATACTCCTAGATATGATGCTGATGTAGAGATAGAGAATAACAATACTATTGCTAACCCTATTATTATGCTTCTACCCTCATTAGTGGATACGCGCATTACTTGTCTAGGAGATAGTATCGCCATCCCCATATACTCTAGTATATTAGTCACTGGTACCACCGTTGAGTAACTATCATGGCGGGGGTGTTCTAAGTACCTCACAGTATTTTAATGTAAGCCCAGGATACAATGGTGCAAGAGGCACGTATAGCATTCCACGCCTATACCTAAGCTCATAAGTTGCCTCATATAGTGCTCTCTCCACAACCCAGGGTTCAACAGCTCTTATAAGCCATTGAGTAAAGCCTTTACTCACCCCATGTACCTCCTCTCTATACTTCCTCATACTCTCGGAGTACGAGTATATTATTGTAGTTATAGCCATACATATCCACTCAGCAGTCTTATCTACTAATCCCCCTAGCGAGTCCTCTGCTAATAGTTTCTCAGCGAGCTTCTCAGAAGACAAGCCAGCTGCCTCTCTGAGACCGACAAAACCTATATAATGAAGACTTCTCAGAATACATGCCAAGTCTCTCGCCGGAGGCTCCTTACTCATCCTCTCCTCAGGCGGTCTGCCAGGCTCGCCGTTGAAATCTAGTATGACGAGTCTTCTTCCCTGAATACTGAGTAGTTGTCCTAGGTGAAGATTCTGGTGTATAAGCATCTTCTTTTTACCTAGAAACTCGTCTAAGAGCCCAAGCGCGCTCCCAATACCGTTTTCATCAAGTGATGACAATAACCGTCTTGGGAGCTGTTCTTTCAAATTACTATTTAGATACTCGTACCGCGATATTATCCTATTACGCCACTTTGCTATATCACTCTTATCTATAATCTCGGGAACTACTTCTGAGAGACCGCTCCTAACAATAGCTTTATGCATCTCAGCGACTGAGACTCCAACTTGCTCTGCCAACCCCTGTATCTCAGAGGGCTTGCCACCAAGGTATTTCTTCAAATCACGATAGAATATTGATCCTACCTCGACGCCTCTTCCAAAATACTCTTCTATTACCCCAATATACGAGCTCTCCCTACTCATGTAGAGTGCGGCGTATAGTCTAGGAGCTTTATTAAAGCCGCTTATGGTTAGACTCTTTAGTAGAAGAGGCTCTGGATTATACTTGTTTATAACCCTGTAGGATTTAAACAAGTAGTTCTTGTTATTACTCTTAAGTCTAAGTAAGATACTCGTTGATATCGTAGGTATTATGTAGGGGTTATTCTCCATCCTAGGTATCTCGCCCTGTACCTCTACCTCTCTTAAATTCTTTATTCTCTCCAAGTACTCCGGGTTATACTCGGCTTCGTAGGCATAATAGGTCCTACCACCAGCATTAACGACTACATAGTCTACTGGGAGTACTGGTGGCTTCGAGTCAACCCAGACCGGCACGTATAGTTTCTCATCACCAGCTTCTATAACAGCTAGTACTAGTCTCTGATGACTACTAGCCCATGAAATCCTTGGTTTTCCGAGCTCTCGGGGATACCATTTCCTATTACTTATCCATTGCAGAAGATCCTTCAACAACTTGTAGGGTTCTTGAAGCGGGTTGTAATCAGCTGTTATGGTATAAGCCACTATTCTTCTCCAATTTCTCCTCTTTTCAGCCAATAATATATTATTTTCACCAACGAGTATTATTGTGGTGGTTAGTCATAGTAATCGTAAGCCCGCAGCTTGTATACATGCACGCAGAGAAGAACCCTATTATAGCTAGGGCTCTCGACGTACTAGAGAATGATATAGAGGTACAAGAACTACTGCGAATGAGTAATGTAATGGCTGTTGCTAGGCTGAAATACAATGATCATGGAATCACTCATTCCAGGATAGTCGCGGGCGCAGCTCTAGAGCTTTTCGACTTGTTATTGCGAGAAAACATTAACCCTACTACTCTGAGAGATCATACTGTTAGCAATATCGATGAAGCCAGACTAGTAGTATTTCTAGCAGCTTATCTTCATGATATAGGCAACTCTATTCATAGGCTTTACCACGAGTACATGGGTGCATTAATTGCCAAAGATCTACTAGACCGGCTGTTACCGATAATACTAGGCATAAGCGAGCATTCTAGAAGAACATATGCTATTAGACAAGAGGTTCTCCATGCTATTTTCGCAACAGAGTACAATACAGAGTGCTTGACATCAGAAGCAGGCGTAGTCACTATTGCTGACGGGCTAGACATGTCTGAGGGCAGAGCACGTATACCTTACAAGAAGCATGGTAAAATGGATATCCACGCAGTCTCTGCTCTAAGTATTAAGAGAGTAGAGATAGAGAGAGGAGCTGATAAGCCTATCAGGATAAACATCTTGATGGACGACATGGCTGGGCTGTTCCAGGTTGAGAAAGTGCTGATGCCGAAAGTCCATAGTAGTGGCCTAGAGGACTACATAGAGATATTCATCTACTCGCGTGGGAGTAGTATGAAGTATTATCCTAAGACAAGCTAGCACTAAGAGGAGTAAGGCAAAGCAAAAATAAAAGAAATTGCTTGAGACAAGCTACTGCTTAGCCATTTCTAGTCTTATCTTGTAGAGACTTTCTAGCTCGCTTGCTTTCTTTCTCAATTCATCTGGTAAGCAGCTTCCCATTATTTTTGCATACACGTATAGTAGTCCCAGTAACTTCTTTACGTCGGGATCTCCGAGAATTTTCATTAAACCAAGTAGTCCTCCTATCTCCGGCGGGTTAGCAATCTGCCTTATGACTTCTGGTCTCTGCGTCTTAGCTGCACATGTACCCATACTATCAGCTAGCACGGTTACTAGTGAAGGATCTATCTTTGAGACTCCCTCAAGTAGTAATAATACCATTGCTACTAGTCTCATGTTCTTGGGCTCTGCTATAGCGTCAAAAGACTCTACTAGTTTTTCTAAGCTCTTAGTAATAGTCGCTAGTACACCTTTCTCTTCGAGTTCCTCAAGCCTCTTCATAACTCTCTCTATCCGCTCCAATCGTTTCTCAAGGTCTTCTATTTTTTAACAAGCTCTTCACTCATACCTATAACACCTCTAATCCTTGGGTGCTACTTGTGTAAACCAGTATGTCTCAAACAACTCTTTCATTATCTTCACAGTTGCTCCCTCAAATATGCGACCATAGTATGGGGGACCGTATCCTAGTACTGCTGGTGTGAAGTCGCAGAAAGGCAGTATGCCGGTATGTCCCATATCCATAGCACACGCGGCATAGAGGTTTAAGCCGTAACCGAGCATGGCTCCCCTTATATCAGAGATTATAGCAGTAGTCAGCACGCCTGACTCGGTCTTTCCGTAGCTTTCTCCACAACTGGTCTACTACTAATAGTCCTCCAGAACCGCCACCTAATACTAGTATTCTAGGAGGCATACTCTTCACCCACTAAGATCTCCATACCGTTATCCCTTATTGTTATTTTAACAATATTATATTTTATTGTCAGTACATAGTATTGATAAAGAATATTTTGTACTTTAACTCATAAAAATAAAAAGTTCCGAAAAATAAAAGAATAATTATGTAAATTAGTAGGCATATTAGAATAAATCATTACTCTGGTACCTGTCTCTCCACAAGACTCTTAAACGCTCTCGAATACTCTTTGCTAATAAACATCTTAATCATTACTGCTACTACATGACTACAGATACTATTACTCTCTGAGGAAGAACCACAGCTACACCGCCAAGACATGCTACGCGTATCCAAAACTACTTCATAATCATCTATACGTGCATATACTATTTCTTCATCACTCGTCGTCCTTATCCTCCCCCTTGCTAGCAGTCTTAGTGCATCATAATACTTGCTGCGTGGGAGAATCTTAGTTAAGCCCAGGATACCTGATAATATGTTACGCGTCATTTTTCCAGGATATACTCTCTCCCCCACCATGTGTGATAACGCTAATGATAATGACTCTTCTATGCTTGCCTCTATGCTCGCTTCTACATATGCTCTCTCCATTTCCTCCTCTAGAGAAGGCCCTGTACCCGCGTATTCTAGTATTCTATCACGTACTCTTATCATTAGGGGTGCTGGAGCCACAGGACCTAATACCACGGCCTCACCCGTATTCAAGCCCGGTAGATTATTGAGTATCTCTTGGCTAACCTGCTCCCCGGCTTCTCGGACAGCTTCCTGGTCCTTCGGGTTTATTATCCTAAGGATAATCTGGCTCTGACACTGGCTTAAGACATCTGAGTCGACCTTGCTTGGTCTCTGAGTAATCACTACCAGGTACACGCCGAATTTCCTGCCTTCACCAGCTATTCTCTGTACAATCCAGTAGCTCCAAGTCTCGTTGAGGTGCTTTGGAGGCGCGAACCTATGTGCTTCCTCTAGGACAACTACTACTGGGTACTCGAACTTCTCGCCCTCAAGACCTCTCATACTTCTTACTCTTGCCTCGAATACTCTTGACAATATATCGTAGACTAGGTGGTCCTGGACCTCGCTTCGGAGGCCACTTAGATTAAACACTGTTATATGGCTAGGTCTTAGTATGTATCTTAATGGCACGGTCTTGCTGCCATATACCCCTATCCTGTTTAGCTCCTCGAGGTAACGTATGGCGTCATAAGCTGGGTCGGGATCTCTTCTCACAGCTAGTAGTAATCGCAGGAAATTAGCCCTAATCCTTCTCCTATACGGCTGTTGTATTAATTTATCAGCAAACCCGCCGATTCTCTCTGCTAGTTCTCTTATGAATACTTGTAGCATAGAGTCCCATGATGTGTGCCCTATTTTTCCACGAAGCCTTGTAGCAGAGGATATTCCTGCCTCGATGATACTTATAATGCCCTTGATACTTGCGAACTCGCGTGCACCAGTAGCCTTAGCTAGCACCACCGCTATGTTTCTAGCACTACTAACTACTGCTCTAACCCTGGAAGCGTTTGATGGTACTCCGGCTACGCTTGATAATTCTTCTCCACTCACTCTGAGCACGCTAATCCTATACAGTATGTCTCCTTCCTGGTTTCTATGTCCTTTAAGAACTAGTACTCTATCCCTATACTCTGGGCCCAGCCTGTGTATAGTCTCTCTCATACGCACGTATTCTCCATGCGGATCAAGTACTAGTATTGTTGCACCCTTCTTTAACAACTCTTCTATTAGTACAATACTAGTCCATGTTTTCCCGCTGCCTGTTGCAGCAATTATGGCTAAGTGTCTCTCTATGCCTTTCAGATCAAGATAAACTGGTACACTAGGCCTGCTTATAAGACTACCAATATGCAGTGCTCTTTTCTCAGGTATCTCGTAGAAGCTCTCCACTAGCTTGTCTGGTGCTCTATACACCCATGATCCTACTGGTGGCGCGTGTCTTGGATAGTATATCCTGCCATTATACTTGTATCCAAGAACCCTAGCCGTAGCAACGACGAGATCCTGGATACCATTATCAGGCACTTCTCTGACGACACTCCAGGGATGCCCTGGGGAAAACGCCATTCCAACTCTCTTTATATCAACTACTTGTGCTAGCACGGGAAAGCTCTTAGCCTCACGACTACCAGGAGGAGTCTCTACTAGTCTTACATACACGTATTCGTATAGCTGTGGCGGCCTACTAGGATCAGTACTAAATACAAACATGTTGCTCCTAGAATCACCTGTTACCCTACCTATAACCTCATCTCTCATCATGGCTGAACACTCTTGATAATTGTTCTCCTAGACAAGGGGAGTTCTACGCCCTCTTGGGCCAGACTATTCTCTAAAAACCTGATATAACTCCTTATATGGTCACGCTTTATTCTCACAAGAGAATGCGCTCTTATAAGCCATGTATTATAGTAAGCCATACTCTTATACTCACTAGCTACAAACCCGATGGCCTCTTCATCTAGTACTCCTGGTTCTCGGAGATACCTTGTGTCCCTAGTTATGAAGTACTCGTCCCAGTAGGGATACTCTATCATTATTGGTGGATCGCTAGCGCGTGGCTTCAAGTACACGATATTGACAGCAGGCAAGCTACGTATAGCTTTGGTTATCTCGTTTAGGAGACTATCATCTAGTTTTTCACCAAAATATATCTCAAGTCTTGAAGCAATGATATCAATTATACCTCTTATACCATAGCTTGAGAATACTCTCTGCACGAATGTATGCAGTAATCCTGTGACTAGGGGGGATGTAAAGCCAGGTGTATGTGAAGCGATATCATCAACAAAAGCTTGATCTCTATAAGTGGTATTTAGTAATGCTTCACCTATGGATCTGTAAACTCCTAGCCGGTGCAAGACGGATAGTAATAACTCTCTCCTCTTAGCAGGATAGGTATTCATATTTTCTCTAACATATATGCATAAGGGGCTAGGATTACTCTCGCATTCATATAGTTTATCAAGTTCTCTCAACAATATATGCTCCTTCAGGATACGGAAAGAGAAGTCTTTACTAACATAGAGTACGCGCACACTCTTACTATTAGCATTCTCAAGCAACTCAGCTATAAGTGGTAGTAGTTTTAAGCCAAGCATATCAGCCTCAATCTCACCTATGTTAAGCCTACTCCTACCAGAAGCTATTCTTGCTATCCTAGTAAATATCCTATAAAGCGTGGCAAGCAGGCTTCCATCCATAAGAAGATAATCTCCAGGCTTCAAACGATCTAATACATCCATAGCAACTTCGTACTCTAGGATACTCCTCATGAAGTCAAGAAAAGCACTACTCCTAAACCTAGAGGCTTTGACACGGAGTCGCCTACTACTAATACCTCCATCAGGACCTATAGCTATTGCCCTAGCAATGAGTAGAGCACCTCCGCCTAGCAATGGCTCACTAATACTGCCTCCATCAACAGCCGCGAATCTAGGTTTACTCCTATATGGTTGTGGCAGAAACCTGTTATACCAAGAAGCATCAGTTATATGGTCTACAATGTTGTTATAACGCCATTGCCTGAGCTCTTCAATGATTTTGCCTGTCTCCTTGATTAATAGATCGAAAAACCAGTCTTGTATCATTACTTATCCCACTGCACCGTATTATGGTAATACTGTTATACTGGGAGAGAGGGTTGGCTGAACGTATTACTATATGAATTTTCAACGGTAATACCAAATATAAATATGAGATTATCCAAGCAGAGATAAAAGCAAGATCTCATCATAATATATCATCGAGGGTATTACATGAGGTATTACCATTACTCATACCACAGAGAATGTGTGAGAATAACTGGTGAGCAATTATCATACATATCAATGCTGGAGCCAGGCTCTTCAAAAATTATCAAAACAGATCTAGGCTTATCAGAATCTAAGGTTATTGTCGATGACAAGTCTATATGTATTGATACGTATTGTGTGTCTAGAAGCTTGTTAAGAGAATCAAGAATCCGGGAGAATATCGTTTACAAAATTTGTAGTGATGAGATTATTCCCATAGAGAGACGCGTGGAAAGAGGCTATTACAAGCTCTTCCCAGTAGGCTCTGATAAGGCACCGACACTCGAGATTAACGGGATACACATGCATAGAATACAAGGTACTGATCCTTGGAGTGATGCTAGGCAGAAAGTAGTATTAGCTCGTGTAGGCTGGAGACACAGGGTTCTTGATACATGTATGGGTCTCGGCTATACTGCTATTAATAGTATGAAAAGGGGTGCGAGAGAAGTAGTTACTATAGAGATAGATGATGTCGTGCTTGATATTTCTACCGAGAATCCGTGGAGTTCATGGCTTGAAGATGATAAGATAACCATAATACATGGTGATGCAACCAAGGTTATCAATGAATTCGATAATGATTACTTTGACCGAATAATACATGATCCACCGAGGCTCACGAGTAGCTCGGGCTACTTATATTCTATGGAGTTCTACAAAGAGTTATGGCGCGTGCTCAGGCCAGGCGGTATACTCTACCATTACACGGGTGATCCTGGCCGCACAGCTCTCAAGAATATTGCTGGTGGTGTTGCTAGTAGGTTAAAACAAGTTGGTTTCAGAGTACTGCGCGTATTCTCGGGCCAGGGAGTAGTAGCGTTTAAGCCTTTCTAGGAGGCTGCGTGTATATTTAATAATTTAATAAGCTAGTAACATATTATATAGCTTGAACTTAGGGAGAGGGTCTTAACACACGCGTCTAATACGTGTGGGCGTGAGGGTGCATCTTAATGGCTAATGGGTCTCTTCAACTCTTCGGCATGGAGAAAGGTAGTGGTGAAGTACTATATGCATCTAACACGTATGCAGCTAAGCTTGGAGGCCTGAGTTATCCGAAAAAAGCATTTATCCCATTAGACCTGGGAATACCAGTAGATTCTAAGATTAGGAAAGCCTACCTTGAGATAGCAGCTGTAGTACCTAGTATACAGCATACTAAGTGGAGGGTCTGGATAAGTGGCAAGCCGGTGACGCGCGAGTTTAAGCCGCAGATAAGTGTTGACTCTGAGGAGGGATATTATACTAAGAGTATATATGATGTGACTCCTTTCCTTATAAGTATGGAGCAGCACTCGAGGCATGTTGTATCAGTTTATTATGAGGGTAGCCAGCCTATCATAGTAGATCATGTAGGCTTATTATTACTACTTGATACAGTAGATTCTATGCACTCGTACACGTATTTATCCGGAGCACTATTACTTCCACCAGCATCAGAAAAGTCTATCCAGATAGAACTAGTTGATCCACCTAGTAGTGGAGACTCTATAGTTAGACTAATACTTAAAAGCCCATCGAAATATGCTGAGGCACGAATAAGCCTCAATGGTAGCGAGATAGCCAGGGTAACTGGTGTTGTAGGCGTCGAAGACCTAGAGCTGAGAGTGCCTAAGCTCCTAGAGAAAAATACTTTGACAATAAGCCATGTACAAAGCGGTATGAGCTACTTCCCTAAGAACCTTGTCGTATCAACAATTCTCTGCTCAACAATATTCTCGCATAAACCCTTCCTAGAGATCAAGAAAATAGAACATACTGTTAGCGGAGAAGAGGTGGAGATCAAGACTCTGATAACAAACCGGGGTGACGCAGAGACTGAGAAGACACTACTAGTCGTGATGGAGCATGGTAGTCCTCTTGGACGAGTAGAGTTAGAACCTATAAAACCTGGAGAGACGCGAGAAGAGACTATTAAGATTAAGATAAAGAAGGGATACCATGTCTTAACTCTAAGATGCATATGGTCTAGACGGGGCAAGACAGAATTCGTAGAAGAGAAGATAAAGATCGAGTGCTAAGCAACCTTGTTATCTATCCTGCTCTAAGTATAATAGCCTCCTCAACCTCTTAAGAGCACGTAGTTTATCCTTTTCGCCAATCCTAGCCCTCTCCAATGCGTCTTCTAGCACCTTGATAACTTCCTCAGCAGTCTTTTTATCATAAGGATACGGTATGCCATCTTTTCCGCCAATAGCATAAGCATACCTAAATGGATAGTATCTTGATGCTGGATCCCTAGTACTAGGCGGTGCACCATAGATCAGGTCTGATACTAGTGCTAAGGCTCTTATAGTTGATGGACCTACACCACGTATTAGTAATAGCTCATCTATACTCTTAGGCTTGTACTCCCATGTCTTCTCTAATACTCTTTTTACCCGTCTTACTTCTTCTAGCGAGGGGATATAGTAGAGTATCTTCTCTCTAATCTCGTTAAGACTACTCTTATCAACATGTACTCCGTCGAGAGGTAGGATACCCTTAGCCATAGCTAATATTCTTCCAAGCGGTCGGATAACCTCCTCAGGCTTCTCGCTAGCTAAATCAGCAATTGTGTCCCTACTCTTAATACTCTCCCTACTCGTGAGATCGATTACTCTGGGTTCGACGCGTTTATAGACTATCCCTGTATGCGGCTCTAGGCTACTCAGAGTATTCTTGCCAAGTATGTGATATCTCCTAGCAATCCTGTCTCTTATATTCATTCCCTGCTGGATAATAGTCCATGAGCCTCTTTCTGTAAATACTATTGCGTGATGATACAACGTGTACCCGTCTTGTAGAAGCGCGGAACCCGTCTTAGCCATTAGCCTAGAAGCTTTTTCTAGGAACACGGCTTTCTCAGGATCTAGAAATCCTTTATCAGAGTATTCTCTCAGCTCTCGCGGAGTATTCTTAGCTTGCGAACCCTTACCGCCGGCAACGTATACCCCGGATTCTAGTGATTTAAGGGATTCTTTAACTATAGCTGTAGTAACAGTTGTGGAGCCACTACTATCCCAATCCATGCCGATAATGTTATTTAGTGCCTGGAACCAGAAGGGGTTAGCTAGTCTTTTAACAAGTTCTTCTGGGCCTAGCTCGTCGATGAGGATAGCTAGGATTGCTCTGCTCATGCGTTTCATGTATTTTATCATCCATAGAGGAACATGCCCATCGTGTAATGGTAGATCAGCTACTCCTTCCAGGATAACCATGGCTCTTACTCCATAATGATAAGGACTAGCTACTCCATATCCATAATAAATTAGATATTACTTTAAAAACTAAATGTACCTGGTATGAGTAGATCAGCTATCTCGACAATAACATGCTAATACATTCCTCGAACTCGCTGGGCTCTAGGTACCCGGTTATTAATAACCCCATACCCTTATCTGCTCGCCAGAAGAGTAGTGTTGGTGTTGCTCTTATGCCTTGACTCCTATAATAGCTGCTTGCAGACATTATCTTATTACTCTCCTCGCTACTACAAGCTTTTGCTTTCTCAAGCGTAGCGTTATCTACATACTTGCTTGCAAGAGCATACAAGTACTCTAAGCCTGGTTTTTCCTGGCTCGAAGTATAGTTTTCATAGAGTAGCCTTGTTAGCTCTGCGTATAGCGTTGCATTACCCGTTATGTTATACAAGCATTTCGTTAACGAGTGTAGTTGCAAAGCATCTATATGTACTATGAGGTCTACAAAATATACCCGTAGTTTGTCTTTATCGATATACCTCATCATTAAATCATAATCATCGTGATATAGTCTAGCACAATACGGGCAATAATAGTCTTCAAAGATGTAGAGTCGTAGCGGGGCATTACTAGACCCTATTGCTGGGTAGTCTCTGAGAGCTAGTCTCGGCATCTCTGATAATTCTACACCTCTCGACCCTATGATTCCCTGTATGATATCGAGCATGTATGTATCTCTTATAACATAGTAGTCTCCTGCCCTCTGCTCGATGTATGGCGCTCCACGAGATAAGTTATAACTAGATCTAAAGACTAGTGATGGCTTAAACTTTGTCTGGAAAGGCAGTTGCTCTGGGCTTACCACTCTTATATTAGTAATATTGGCTTCTGCTAATAGTGAGAATAATTCTCTATGAGCTTCCGACTCTATTATCCTACCACCTATACTCGTGTATGGCGTAGTGCCGTTAACAACTATTGCCTCGGCAGTATATGTGTACTCTATTGGTATTCTCAGCATTCTAGCAATGTACATTGATATCTGGTAATCAATAACTGGCAGCTCCTGATCGTTTAAAACAACGTCTTTAAGACCACTAATGTTCCCAACAACTATTAGTGAGGGATATAGTCTAAGCTTTACTCCTAGATCACTAGCATTAACAAAACACTTTCCTACATTAGAGAGATCAATACCAGCATTATTAGCCATGATATTAAACGTGTTGAGAAAATCATCTCCCCTGGCTTTTTGCTCGTTGTTAGTGTACACGTATGCTATTGATGGTGTAGTGCACCCCGCGAGACTACCAATATTTTCTTCAGAGCTAGCCGTAGTTAGGGTACTAGTACTTCTACCAGTGTGCTCGAGAATATATACTCCTGAAGTTATCCCAACAGCTATTATTACCAAGAGTATGAAGACATACCTGTTACTCATTATATCATTACAACTCCGGTTCTAAGACTGCTAGAGTATAAACGAATCGCTATTAATACGTTTTGCTATCTTGGATCTCCTTAGGCGGCATAGATGCTTTTAAGAAGAGCCATGCAAGAGCCTCTAAGTAGGGTTGGCGGACACCCATTTGCTCTAGTTTCTTATAGACCCTGGTATTATCGTACCTGACTCTCCTGAATTCTAGATACCCGGTCTCAGCATCTAGTATCATATAAGCAGCTCTAGGATCCATATCACGGGGTTGACCAGAACTACCCGGGTTAGCAACATGTATCCCACTAATTACTCGTAAGAACTGGTAATGCGTATGGCCGACAAGTACCAGGCCCGCATCAATAGGTTTATACACAGCTTTATTGCTAAGCCTAGAGCCCGTCGTGAGCTCTCTAAGCATAGTATTATTGTCTAGCCAGGGATACAAGTATCCATAGAGATTGTTTCTCGGAGAACCATGTACTAGTAATACTCTGCCATAATGATCTGACTGCATACTCAGGGTTACTGGTAGTTTTCTGAGATACTCTATATCGTTTTTACTCAGGAGTCTGAGTGTATAGTTCTCTCTAAACCAGGTGCTCAACCAGTGTATTTCTCTACCGCATCTACAATCCACGTTATACCCTACAGCATGATCATGATTTCCACGCACGCCTCTCGCACCAAGACTCTTCAAGATATCGATTACCTCGGCTGGCTGCGGACCATAATCTACGAGATCCCCCAAGAACACTATATCGTCGAAACCCCTGGCATCACCTAGTATAGCGTCTAATGCATCCATGTTGCCATGGATATCGCTTATCACGAGCACCTTCACGACTCAGCACCACTATCTAGTATATTAAAGAAGGGGTCAAGCTAATATATTGCTAATGGCTAGCTAGAATCATGTACTATAATTAGTCAGGGCTGGGCAAGGAATGATTGTCTACAGCAAGAAGTTCCTCGCGACAATATTATTATTGTCTATGCCTGGCCTCATAATCCTAGCAGCAGTAGGCCTCCCTCCTTGTAGCCCTGGCAACATAGTGTTTCTCATGGCTATCCTATGCCTAGGACCCGGGATAGCGCTCACGCTTTTAGTGATGTGGACCCAGGCTTACAAAGTAGGGTTATCAATACGTGGTGGAAACCTAGTAGTATCCTTTGGCTCTCTCGGCAAGACGATCATACCATTAGCATCAGTACGTGATGTATTGTTACTACACAGGATAAAGCCGACATTAAGGCTGAGCGGCGGAGCACTACCTGGGTTATACATAGGATTATACAAAGCAGAGAATCTCGGCACAGTAAACCTTGTACTAACAAGACTTGATAATGTGCTACTACTCGTACTAGAGGATGGGTCAAAAATAGCATTATCTCCTGATAACCCTGAGCATTACCTAGAACTTATAAAAGAGTATAAAGGCCGGGGACTACGCGGCCCTATACGGACAGAGTATATTGATACAAAGGTAACGTATATCGCGATAGCCGCCGTAATATTAATGATAATAGCGTCAATGTATATCTATACATTAATGCCAGAGAAAGTACCGATACACTATGGTAGCGACTGGCAGCCGGATAAATGGGGGTCTAAGAAGACTTATCTCTTCATAGTAATAGTATTAAGCATCATGGAGTTTTTCATAATACTACTCGGATACATCGGGTCACGCAGGGTGCCGGGCACAGGGCTTCTACTAGTACCAGTAGTGTTTGGCCTAGGATTATTGTTCATAGCATTAATGCTTATACCGCTTAGCTGTCTCTAGTATTGTCTCCTTCTATCCTTATTATCCTTTCCGTGGTTTCGGAGTAATGCCTAGGAGGGGTGGCAGAGGGCCTAGTACAAGGTATATTATTAACGCGTATATTATCAGTTTGGCAATAACAGCAACTATTTCTAGGCTATAAGGTATTATTGCGACAA
>CAZCAU010000015.1:0-30723 GCA_964496855.1 uncultured Desulfurococcales archaeon | reverse complement strand
TCCTGGTGAGCTTATGGCCATATCCCCCTTCTTTAAGATCCTTGTACTTATCGAATGTATACACCTCTTTACCCAGAACATCAAGTCCTAGGAGTATTATAAGCGAAGACTTTATCTCCGGGCTGAGACCAGATGTGAGATCATAAAAGACTATACTACTAGCATAGTTTTTTAATGCATTAGCTAGCATATGTGTTTGAAGCATCCCGGCATTAACCAGAGTTATCTGTGACTGTTGCGAGGTGCTAGTAATAATATTGTTTATTAGCAATTTAAGTAAGAGCACGGCTGCTCTTTGGGTCCGCGCCACAATATAGGGTTTACTCTTTACTCCTAACTCCTCCAAGAAGCTCTTCATAACTCTCGGCTACCTCCTCTGGGTACTTTTTGCGTTCACGATATGTGTGAATAACTTGTACTATTAAGCAAAATACTAATGCGCTTATTAATACATGTACAAGATTAGCTGGATGATAGATATCCGAAATACCGTGTGGCGTGTATTTGAACAAAATCTTTGAGATAGGTACGGCTATACCCGTGTACAGGAATACAGTAAGTGCCAGAAACGCGTCAAGTAGAAATACGTAGTCTTTTCTCGGTACAATGAAGTAAAGTAGTGGTAGAACGAATACTAATTGTATGGTAGACGAGTAGGGGAAGAATATTCTTGGCATTATTATAAATATGGATGCTATTGTTAGTTTTGCTAATGGATCATTCGCGAAGCTATTTACACTGGCTCTTCCTTTCATTAAAAATATGTATACAGCAAGAGCGATAACGATGGATAACACTGCCAATATATACATCAAAGATCCGGAGCTCGTAACTCCAGGTTCTAGTACTAAGCCACTAAATATCAAGGTACTAAGGCTTGTATTATTGTAGATATAGTGTTGTACTCCAAGTGATATAGCTAGTCCAGCCATGAATGGTGCTATTAGGCACTTGTTTACCAGCAAGATAAGGACAATTAATCCAGCTATGTACTGGTAGTTATTGATCGCTAATCCTAGAAGAAAAGAACCTAGTAAACTATTACCTGTAAAGAGTAAAGAGATACCTAGGATAAGAAGTGCTTGTGTTATACTGTATCCTGGAAGTAATGTGTATACAGCTAGGGATAACACAGGCATCATTGTTACAGCTTGGGGAAGTATTCTTCTACCTAGGAAGTACAATTCTTTATTGATGACAACTACAGAAAACAGGATCACCATTACATAGCTAATCAGATATATTTTTTCATCAGTAATGTAATCTGATAGGATTTTTGTAATAACAGTGCCTATACCGGTATGCGCGCCTACGAACTTATCAGGCTCGCTTCTATATATAAAACTAAACTTTGTTAGTAGCTCGTTGCCTGTCGTACTAATCAATAAGACTAGTAGTACGAGGGAAAACAAGGCGTGAGTAAATCCTGTGTAGCCTGGTCTCCATAACCTGGGTATCCAGCTTATCTCTCTAGGTAGATTTTCCAGCTTCTTTAACCCCGTGATCACCTTAGCTAGGTTTCTGTAGGCCTCTATACTACATGTTAAAACTTTGTTATCTAGAGTACTTATTGTAACAGGTATTATGAGTGATGCTGCTGGCGCTAATTGTACAGCATAAAAGCTGTACAAGCTTCTATTTCCTTTTATAAATATCACGGTGTATCCGATGAGTATCGATACAAAATAGACCAATGGTATTATGCCTTGTAGACGCTTTTCTCTATACTCTTTCTTTACATAACTACATGGAAGCACTAGAAGTGCTAAAATGAATGCTAGTAAATACAGTGGGTACAAACCCTTGGCAGCCACGGTTTTCGGCTCATATGTTAACACAAAATAGTTGCGGTTAAATAGCCAATCCCATGGAGCAGATTTTGGCGGCCCCTCTTTTGTTGTGGTAAACCAGGATAATGATGAAAGTACTTCGTTTAACCACCATGCAAAACCCCTGTTATCTGTAAGGATAAACGGTAGGTTGTTTATCACTAAGATTGTTGTCGGGATAAATAGTGAGACTATTATGGAATAAAGAGGAGACTTTCCTCTAACCCGGAAATATACATAGTGAACCGGTATAAGCAATGCACCACTATATTTAACGCTTAAGGCTAGCCCTGTCGTCAATAATGCTGGAAAAGGCCTATCGTATATTAGAAAGAGGAGTGTCAGAGCCGAAAAGAAGGTTAAGTGTATATCAAGCATTGCAACGCTTCCAAGATTGGTAGTCATCGGATCCAGGTAGGCGAGTAACGATGCTGAAACTCCGCCTATGAAGCCTCCAAGTCGCCATCCTATGAAGAATACTATTATCACTAATAGTGCAGCTTCAGTGATACTGGGTAGGCGCCAACATAATGGTTTATCCCCGCAAGTAATCATGGAGAGTGATATAATGTATTTACCCAATGGCGGGTGCTCTGTGTTGAGAAAGTTTTCTATATTAGGTTCACGAGGGTAGGGCCAATCAGTTATGTTGACCCCGAAGATCTTAGATAAAATATTCCTAGCTACGGGAACATACCATGTTTCATCAGATACATATGCTCTACTAGGATCTTCTTGGGATAATGCAAGGTAAGTAGTTGCAAGATTATATGATGCGCGGAATTGCAATACCGCGAGAAGTAGACTTATAATTACACCTATGAGCAAAAGTTTTTTTGAACGTCTATTCATCAGCACATCTAACTTCATTGTCTTTAGAGGATTCCTAAAGGTCAGAGTAGCTCAGCCTCATCACGGATTCTCTCAGAACCCGTTTTACATCATACCGGTATACCGGTCTACATCATAACCCATTCGCTACGATCCTTATAATCCATTACTTTTATACCAAGCTTTTGTAACTCTGATCGTATATAATCTGATAAGTCGTACATTTTTTGTCGTCTCAGTTGCTGTCTGACATCTAGTATTAGATTTATCAGTTTCTCTACGTCAATAATGACTCCTTTCCCCGAAATAGATAGTACATCATCTAACACTCCTAACACATTATTCACTTCGTTAAAGAACTTGTAAGATACTAGTGCTAATCCTACTTTCCCTTTTTCAACCACTTTCTTAAATACAAGACTAGTTGCTTCATATACCGCGCTTAAAGCTTGGCTTGTGTTAAAATCATCGCTCATGGCTTTATGGAACCGGTACCTTAATACATGCAACTGAGAGATGGTGTTGATGTCTTCCTCTGTGAGCGAAAAGTCTGGGTCACCGTTTCTCAGTATCTTAACAACATTACCTGCTGCTAATACTAATCTATCGTATATCCTCTCAGCTTGCTTAAGCGCTTCTTCGGTGTAGTCAAGCTGGCTACGATAATGAGCTGACATAAGCCATATTCTCAAGACTTCGGGTTTCCACTTCTTTGTAGCTTCTTTTAGTGTAATTATATTGCCAAGGCTCTTGCTCATCTTATCTCCATGTATTTTCAAATACCCTGTGTGCAGCCAGTAGCGAACCCATGGCTTTACTCCATAATAGGCTTCGCTTTGGGCTATCTCGTTTTCGTGATGAGGAAATATTAGATCTTCGCCACCGCCATGAATATCGATAGGTACTCCCAGGTATTTCGAGCTCATAGTACTACACTCTATGTGCCATCCAGGTCTTCCAGGTCCCCACGGGCTCTCCCAGAAAGGCTCTCCAGGTTTAGCCCTCTTCCATAGTGCAAAATCATAAGGTTTTTTCTTTTCTCTTAGGTACTCCTCCTCCTGTCTCCACTCTTCATGGCTTATACGTCCAGAGAGCTTTCCATACTCAGGGTAACGATCTACTTCAAAATAGACACTACCGTTACGCACGTATGCATAACCCTTGTCTATTAGGGCTTGTATAAAGTCTATGATGTCTTGTATATGGTGGGTTACCCTAGGATGAATGTGTACATCGATTTTCAGTTTCTTGAGATTATCCAGATAATCATCAATATAGTATTCCACAATGTCTAGCCAGTTCTTGTTCTCCCTCTTAGCTCTATCTATAATCTTGTCATCAATATCCGTTATGTTCTGGACATGGAATACATTGTATCCTCTTAGTGTTAGATATCGTTTAATAACATCAAAAGCAACATAAGTTCTAGCATGACCCAGATGCGTGTAGTCGTAAACTGTAGGTCCACATATATACATCTTGACAACTTCTTTAGTTGACGGCTTAAATACCTCTTTTTTACGTGACAGTGTATTAGTAACCACTATCTCGGGCAGCATACTATCATCTCATCTAATCTTACAAGATCATCCATATTAGTAATTTCTAAAAATATGTTATTGGGGACAACTAGTAATTCTGTCATAGTAGCGATTTTATCTGTGTAGAAGAGTGTCTTTCCTCTTATTACTTTGAATATGGTAATAGAGATATTTGCATTAGAGTCCATGTTGCCTTTTTTATCTTCATACGATATTTTTGCTAACACCTTATCTATGCCAATCTCTCTCGAAAAAAGTGTTCTTGGAACTGGTAAAACGTATGTTATTTTAAATATAGACTTATTCTTTAGGCCGATGTTTTTGTTATTGCAATAAGCTATTGTCCGCTCATCATGACTATACACGGCTACACAAAATCTTATGCTTACATTATCCCTTTTCTCATAATCTTTGGGCTTCAACAGAAATGTGATGTTTATTTTTGCTATATAGGTGGTGGTGTTCGTAATCTTCAGGGGGTCTGGGAATATGAACAGGTAATAATATTCAACAAGCTCGTGACTCCTTTCTCTATTCATAGAAGCTTTGATAGAGTATACAGGTTTCGCCCCATTTAAATCCAGAATGTTTAATATAGTGTCTGCTTTAGAGAGTCTTAAAATAGTAACATTATCTCTCCGAATACAATCTGTTACACTAGTGTTTATCCTAATAAGCCGGCCTGTTTCGGTCTCGGGGATGATTACAATTATACGGCTTTTACATGGGTTTATGTTATTATTAGAATTAGATAATAATACTACCTCACCTGTTTTAGACGATAGAAATACGCAAAGATTAGTTCCACAGGGCTCTGTTATATTGTGAGGAATAGTATCACTCTTGTTTTTAATAATGGCTATATTCACGGCTAATATTATCATGAGAATACCTAACATAAAGAAGACTACAAAACTCTTGGTGGAAGAAAGAGATGAAGAATTTATGTCAGCATCACCTTACTGCTCCGTTCTGCTACTTGTAAACGTTATAGAGGGAGTATATGCAAGTTCCTCGTATAGTGTTCCAAGAATTCTCTGTAACTTGTCTCGATCAGGCTCTTTCTCCTCCAAGATCTCTATGAGACTGTTAAGAGCCTCCATTATTATGTTGATTTTTCTCTCTGCCAAGGCATAGGTTGTCTCCTGTAGCTCGCTAAAAGTCCCTATAAGCGAGTATCTTAATGATATAATGCTTTGAATCTTATCAGGCGCATCAACTAAGAGATCACCAATAACACTCAGTACAGGCTCCTGTTTTAACGCACCAATAACATTTAGTGTTACTCCAATATTGTACAGTACATTGCTATAGAGAAGCGGATTTTGATTAAACATTGAAACTAGTTTTTTCAAGTAATTCGTAATCTCTCTAGCTTTTATATCGACCATAATATCCTCTCCTTCTGGCAAACTTTGTTTTCTTAAAACTAATGTTCTCAACTATACATGCACTATATAGCATAGTGATTTTCTCCTTGATTTCACCTAACATTTCAAGTGCTAGATCCTTTTCTCTAGGGTCCTCAAACTCTTTCTCAACGATTTTCTCTATTATAATGACTTCTAATGCTAACTTTTCAATAGCTGTATAGTTTCTAGTAAAAGCTATCTCTGTTACACGTTTCTTTAGCTCCTGTATTTTTTCACGGATATATGATTTCTGCATATTTTTACCATGAACTCTACTATTTTGTAGCTGTATCTTCTGAGAATATATTATATTTATGATTCGAGATTAAATTTTGATAACCGGTACTTTTCCAAACTTGCCTAGTTCTACTACATCTCCTTCCCTGGCGCCAGGATAAATTATCACTCTAACACCTAGAGGTTTTTTCTTAATCTCCGAAATGTATTGTACTGATGTAAGTAATGCTGAAAGGTAAGATCTGGGGGTATCCTCTGGGAGGACAACCATATCTACTCCTGCTACAGAGACCATTGTGTATAAGATGAGATCTCTCAGAGTTAGTCTTCTTTCGAGAACTCTATCTTTTAGAACATTATCTTCGGCTACGGGAAGCATTACTTCATTAAAACCTGTGCTAGTTCTGTACCCATATTTACTTATGACAATATCCTCGATAGTCTTATTTAGTAAGTATATTGTCTCCATTATTTCTAAGTCGCCTATCTTTTTTGAAGAAAGTCTTTCTAAGACCTCACCCACACTATTGTCCATCCATGGCGATAAAGAGAGATCTGTGCCATACCAATCGATGCTTATACTTAATGATATACCGCGCCCCACACTATCGGCTTCCATGCATATTTTTGAAATTATACTTTTGATATCTCTCATATTTTTAGCTCTTAAGAGATCATTAGGATATAGCATTGCTATGCCTAAGCCTTGTCCTCTTCTAATCTGTGATGCTAGTGGGAAGTATGGCGTAAGTAGTCTCTCTCCGAGAGCTATAGCCATCCTGGTAGCAGCTTCAGGAGCCTGATAGGAGAGTTTTAGTAAAAACTCAGCGGCGGCTACTGCCTCGTCGTGTTTTTTAACAAGTACAGAGCCGTATAAGGGGTAATCCATGAATAATTTCATGAAATCGTCTTGTAGTTTAGCTAAGTTATCTATGTGTAGCGCAGCTACTAGTATCTCGGGGTGCGTCTCAAGCACTTTGCTAGCAATATTGTAAGCTCTGATTAGTTCCTCCTTGGTTTGTGATACTGGGAGTGCTAGTCTAATGCTCCAAATACTCCTTTTCAGACCCTTACTCTCAATGTAGTCGTAAAGCTTGTTAAGTAGGCTCGTTAAGTATTCGTGCGTGCTACTTTCTCTAGGGGTTTCCCTATAGTCATAAAAAATTGTGAGTGCTCTTATCAAAGCCATTCATATGCCCCCTTTCTTTCCAAACTTCATGGCGAGTTATATAAGAGAATTTTGCTAAGTAAAACCTAAGGAATATGATTATGGCTAAGATAAAGAAGATGCAAAAGCTGCAGGAAGGAGGACCTATTCTAAAGATCCTTGCATCATTATATAATGCTTTGTCTAGAGTTGATGGTATAGCTGAGGATATAGGGGATTATAACATCCTTGTCTATCATGAAGTTTTTAGAGAAGAGGATTATCCTCTACGTTATAATCAAATGGTTAAACCCTTAGAAGTATATTTATCGCTTAGTATGAGAAGGGAATTGCCTGATTTAAAACCTGGAGAGTGCATCTACAAAGATCAGAACACGTGTAGAGCGGTAGTGGTTGAGAATATCAATGAGAATGAGGCAATAAGCCTAATAGAGGCACATAACATTATTCTTCGAAGATTTTTAATCGAAATCCGCTCCGAAATCCTGGACTTAGCCTATATGAGTATTAGGAACGGGAAAGAATATTTGCTTCAGATATTGGATAACGGTGATATGCTAGTTCTAGAAGGCGGGAAAATAATGATTTCAATACCGTTTGTAAAAGGCATAATATCACTACATACACACCCAAATGACTTCTGCATGTTTTCGTATAAGGATGTAGAATCGTTTCTGGATTTTTTAGTTGAAGGCGGTTTATTTGCAGGCTCTGTATCGACAAAATGTATTGCGGGTTTTCTAAGAATAAGACTCATTGATGAAGATGATTACGTCCGGCTTCTACGTATGAGACGTAGACTTTCAAAGTTGAAAAAGAATAGCTTTACAGAGTACGTGCGTGTAATTAATGAAACCAATAAAGAGCTCGAATCATTAAAGCTCGTTATGGCCACGTTGTAAGCACTGCCCACTCTACATGACCATTCTAAAGAATTTATCTAGTAGTAGCCATCCGTGTTCTATTACGCCTAGGCTCCCCCTCTTACAGTTCTTTTCGGTAAATCTGTTTATGCCGTCTGAAGATATACCAGGCCCCGATATAGCTACTGGTACCGGATCATCTGTATGTGCTCCAATACTGTAGGGAGTTGCGTGATCAGAGGTTATAATCCAGAAGCATTTAGTACCACAATACTCTAGGACTTTCTTTACAAATACTCTATCGATAGTCTCTATGCTCTTAACCTTCTTCTTAAAATCCTTGTCGTGACCAGGCTCGTCTGGTCCTTTTATATGTACATATACTGCTTCTCCTCTCTCGAGCACGTTGATAGTCGCTCGTGCCATTTCTTCGTATTTTTCTTCAACACTTGTATTCTCGGTAAATGAGAGTTCAAAGACATTCATGCCCGCGGCACGGCCTATGCCTTTCTCAACAGGCATTTCAGCTATTATGGTGAAGGGTACACCGTATTTCTCACTTATAGATGGAAGTCTAGGCATTTTATCTCCGGCATCTCTTAGAAGAACAGCATTTGCCTCCAACATATTATGTTTCCTACGATACTCATTGAGGGGATGAGTGCTTAGTATCTCGATAGCTTTCTTAGTGAACTCGTTTACAAGCTCGCAGGCTCGTTTTGCCTCAGCAGTATTCTTTAGCGGCACACATTTCCTCACCTTCATGCTGGGGGTTTTAACAGCTACTGATAAGAGACCTCTTCTTACGTATGCTGGGTCTGTATTGTCTACGTCAGCTGCAAGTTTATGACTTTTGTCACCTATCACGACTACAAGTCTGTGGCCAATAGTATGATATACTCTGGCATACCCTGTATCTAATAATGGCATATTGTCAATGCTCTTAGCAAGTTCTCTTGCCTCACTACTCTTAAGACTTCTACCTACACGCCTATCTATGATATCCCAAGTGTTTACATCTATTGTTGCAAAATTTCCTCTGAATACTACCTCGTAACCCTCTTTTATTGTGACTCCTACACCTAATGCCTCAAGCGGGCCTCTACCAGTATAATAAAACTCGGGATTGTAGCCGAGAATGCTTAGAACAGCCGCATCACTTTCAGGCGGGTAACCTCTACCAATAGTAAACATTAATCCACACTTGCTACGTTTTACTATCTCGTCTAGATAAGGCTTGTATGCAGCTTCTAGTGACGTTGGATTATCGTTCAAGCTATCAGCAGCACCATCAAGTACTAAATATACCAATTTGAAACTAGGCATAATGCATCATCTCGTGTTAAAGCAGATGCTAGTTATATATTTGCCCTTACAAACAATATGTCTTTTTGAGTAATCATGTATCCAAGGAAGATACTGATACTAGACGGCTACACCGATGAACCAGCAGGTCTTGGCGTACCACCATATATCGATGTCTATCCAAGATATGTGGCTGGTGCAATATACTCTGTAGATAAACACATACAAGTGAGATATATGACTGTTGATGAGTTCCGCAAAGACCTACATACTAATCTTTCTAGAACCAATAGCGAATACGATATGGTCATAGTTATCGCAGGCGTTATTGTACCTGGCAAATATCTTGGTGGTGATCCATTAAGCCCTAGAGAGGCCTACGAGTGGTTTAGCATCATAAACAAGCCTTTGAAGATACTTGTAGGCCCTGCTACTCGTTATGGCTTTGGCGGTATAGGTGGGTATAAGACTGTATCGGTAACCAAGCTCTACAACGTATTTGACTATGTTGTAAAAGGTGATCCAGAGATCTTTATCTACAACTTACTAAGAGAGGGTGAGAATTATGCAGACCCGCATGCCATGCGCAGAGACTATGCATTAACAGATAAATTCGCTATTCTCGGAGCATCTATTGTTAAACAGCATCCCAATTACGGCTTTAACCTTATTGCTGAGATAGAGACATACCGAGGGTGTTCAAGATGGGTTGTAGGAGGTTGCAGTTTCTGCATAGAACCGTTGTACGGGAAACCCATTCAGAGAAGTATTGATAACGTAGTTAAAGAGGTTAAAGCATTACACGACCAAGGTGTAAGAAACATAAGGCTTGGTAGACAACCCGATTTTTACACATATGGCTCAAAGGATCTAGGCAGAGAAGAATTCCCTAAACCGAATCCCGAGGCTATCAAGAAGCTATTTTACGGAATACGTTCTGAAGCCCCGTTTCTACGCACAATACATATAGACAACGTCAATCCCGGTACAATTGCTAAGCATAAAGAAGAGTCTATACAAATAACTAAGATCATCATAAGATACCATACACCAGGCGATGTCGCCGCTCTAGGTATAGAAAGCGCCGATCCCAAAGTCATTAAGACAAACAATATCGGGGTAGATGTCGAGGAAGCTATGGAGGCAATAGAGATCCTTAACAAGTATGGCTCTAAAATAGGCTACAATGGCTTACCAGAACTTCTACCTGGTATAAACTTTGTCCTAGGGCTGCCCGGAGAGACTAAAAATACATATAGACATAACTTAGAGTTTTTAGAAACAATATACAGTAAAGGCCTTCTAGTCCGTAGAATAAATATAAGACAAGTATTGGTAGTTGCTGGTACGAGATTATCATTAATGAAGCCTAGGATAAGCAAGCACTGCTCCTTAGCACAGCAATTCACACGTATTGTGAGAAAAAGATATGATCCGTTATTTCTTAAAAAGATAGTGCCTCCTGGTAGGATACTTAGAGAAGTCTTTGTCGAGAAATGTGTGAACGGGATATGTTATGCACGACAAGCAGGAACGTACCCTCTCACCATAGAGCTAGTTTGCAAGAACTCGGCAGAACTAGAAAAAGAGGTAATCAATGTAATGGTCACCAGGGTAAAAGCGCGTAGTGTTATTGGGGTTCCCATACCATTAAATAAGTCGAAGTCTTCATCAAAGCTACTAGCGGAAGCTCGGAAGTATGCGTATCATCTTGTTGATCGAGGAGGATATGTATGTTAATGCGTGTTACATGGTACCATAGTATAACTTGTGTAAATTATTTAAATACTGTAAGCCACATGTATCATTATAAGGTATGGTGATAGGCCATCGAGAAAACAGCCCTAGATAAGAGGAAAGACCAGCTTTTACCTCCCCCTTCGGTATTTGATTCAAAGAACAAGACCATTAGGATAGCTAATAGAGTCATTAAAGTAGGGGGAAAAAGACCCGTACTAAGAGAGGGCGAAAAAGAGCTAGCCTGGACCTATAGTGTGTGTCCTTATTGTTATAGACTACTACCAGCCTTGATATTAGAGAGAGACAATAAGGTCTATATAAGAAAGAAGTGTCCCGAGCATGGAGAAATAGAAGAACTATACTATAGTAGTGTTAAACTCTACAAGAGATTCATGAGATACGAAGACGTAGGCAAAGGTGTTAGAAAACCTTATGTTCCTCTATCGGCACCATGCCCGTTTAGTTGCGGGCTGTGTCCGATACATCAAAACCACACTGCTTTAGCAAACTTAGTGGTTACAAATAGGTGCAATCTAAGCTGTTGGTATTGTTTCTATTATGCTGAGGCAGCTGGTTACGTCTACGAGCCATCGTTAGACCAGATACGTTTCATGATTCGCCAGTTAAAGAGACAAGGCTACACCATGGCTGTCCAAATAACTGGCGGCGAGCCCACGCTGAGGCAAGACCTGCTCGAGATAGTGAAGATACTCCGGGAAGAAGGGGTGAGGCACATACAACTTAACACGCATGGGATAAAATTTGCCGAACTCTATATTAGACAAAGCCCTGAAGATGCTATTGATTATGCAAGGAAATTGAGAGAGGCTGGTGTGAACACAGTATATATGAGTTTTGATGGCGTGACCCCCAAGACTAATTGGAAGAATCATTGGGAAATACCGGTGATTCTGGAAGTCTTCAGAAAAGCGGGCATGACAAGCACTGTTCTTGTACCTACGGTGATAAAATCTGTAAATGATGATGAAATAGGTGCTATAATCAAGTTTGCAGCTAAACACATGGATGTGGTAAGAGGAGTAAACTTTCAACCTGTAAGCCTTACTGGTATGATGAAGAAGAGCGAGAGAGAAAAGTACAGGATAACAATACCTGACGTTATAAGACTTATTGAGGAACAAACTAATGGTGAAATACACGAGGACGCATGGTATCCAGTTCCTGTTACAACAAGATTCTCCAAGTTCATTGAGGCATTAACAGGCAAGGAACAATTTACTATGGCTAATCATCCTGCTTGTGGTGCAGCTACCTATGTGTTTGTTGAGAAAAGCAACGATGGTGTGCCAAAGAAGTTTATACCTGTCACAGACTTCTTTGACGTAGAGGGCTTTATAGAGTACCTAGAAGAAAAAAGTGAGGAGCTTAAAAAGTCTAAGTATAAGAAGGTAAAGCTTCTTCAGGGTCTTCTAGATTTCCGGAAATTTGTTGATAAAGAGAAGATTCCACGGGACCTTAATTTGACGAAGCTGCTTCTCAACGTGTTTGTTCGGAGAAACTACGATGCTCTAGGAGAGCTACATTATAAGTTACTGTATCTCGGCATGATGCATTTCATGGATCTATACAATTATGATGTACAAAGAGTAGTTCGTTGCAATATCCATTATCTAGTCCCTGACGGCAGACTGATACCATTCTGCACATTTAATGTATTAAATGATATCTACAGAGACTTCATACAAGAAAAATACAGAATAAGCCTAGAAGAGTATGCCAAAATAGCTGGTGAAGATAGTATTGGAAAGAGGTCTAAATACGTACGGCCTATAAAACAACTAATGAGCCTTCCAATATACAAAGAAGCTTACAAGGGTATAATATTCTAGATTCTCAAAATAAGGGTTTTTTCGGCTTAACCACCTCATATATGGCATGAATTTCATGACCACATTCACAAACCTTCGCTTCTATTAATCTTAATCTAGGTGTATCTTTAGCAGGATACCTTGTACCCCTAAAAATCTTAACGCAGTTGTCTCCAAATACTTGTGGCGATATTGTAATATGTAATTCATCTACAAAACCCTCTCTTAGTAGAGACCCAAGCAGTAATCCACCACCTTCAACAAGTAAGCGCCTTATTCCTTTTTTTGCAAGAGCATTTAAAGCCATAGATAGGTCTATGACAGGCCCTTTACCAGCAACTATTAGCTCAACATTAGGTAGTTCTTTAAGGTCTTCTCTACTCCTGTAACCCTTCTCTGTAGTAATAATTATTACTCTATTTCTCTCTGTTAATAGCCTACTTTGTACAGGTATTGTGAGCTTTCCGTCAAACACTACTGGTACAGGGCTTTTCCCTTTCACATATCTCGTAGTTAATATAGGGTTGTCAACTCTAACAGTATTTGCACCTACACCTATGCCGTCAACAATGCTTCTAAGCTTATGTAGTCTTTCAAGATCATACTTGCAACTTAGCTTTGAGTATCCTTCATAGTTTGCTAAGCACCCATCTAAAGACATAGTAGCATAAACTATTATTCGCGGCCTCATTTCCTGCACTCAATTCTCTAACAAGTAGAGCATAATAATATATTATCTGTGACAGAAATACAGAGTTTCAAAGATAAATGTGGTAAGCAATGTATAGGGGTAAAGATAAGAGGGGACTATTATTCAATATCATAATTACACACTTACCGGGTTATAGTAATTTCATTGCAACAAAAGCACAGCTACGTGATATTCTTGGTGAAGACTTTGTTATAGTTGATAGTAGGCAAAGCATAATCTTTGGCAAGGTGAGCGAGCCTTACAGAGCTGTTGAAATGCTAGTTAATTCTCTCCCAAGCACAACACCTATATTAAAAATAATACCTGTAGATGACGTTACTGATGCTAGATTAGAATCGATTACAGAAAGCGTGAAAAAACTGTCTACGAAAATACCGGTCTCAGCAAGTTTTGCTATTAGACTTCATGGTTACCCGTATAAGATCGTTGAGGGCGAATACATTAGGCTTCATAGGGATGAAGCTATAAGAGAAATAGCTGAGCATGTTAATAGACGTGTTGATCTTACTAATCCTGAATGGGTTATCTACATAAGAATTACAAAATTATATGGTGCTACAGAATTAGCATCCATAACAGTGGCTCCCCCAGATAAGATAATATCAGTGCAGAAACTAAGTAGGATCAAACCCTCGCACTAGTGTTCTGAAGATAAAATAATCGTTAAAACAAAGTTGTTTGTCCACGTTTTCTTCTCTTCTTTTCTTTACTCTCTACTTTCTCCTTCTTAGCATGATGAGCCTCTTTGGTGGTCTCAGCAGTTCTTGCTACGGTCTTCTTTTCTTTTCTTAGTTTCTCGGCTATTTTGAGAATGCTATCAGCAGTCTCTGGAGCAAGATATTTGACCATTCTATCAGTAAGCGAGTATCCTATCACTATTCGTGCTGCGTATTGTGGGTTGTTTAGGAATATTACTCTTAAGAAGGGTAGAACATCAGACTTGACGGTCGCCGATGATGTAGATAAGTGGCTTGCTAGGTGTTTTGCTAGAGCGTCTCTTATCTCTCTAACCTCCTTAGTTTTTGCTAATCTCAGAATTCTCTGAGGAAAGTTGTATTTGACCCATCTGAACTTGCTTTTCTTCCGGGAGAGAGCTACACCCGCACCACTCATATCGAGTACGTATGATAGAAGATCCCAGTCGCCGCTTTTTATTATCCTCCCCATATAGATATCTGCTTTTGAAAGAGCCTCGTATGCTCTCCATAGATCTCCTTTATCTGATAACTGGTAGGGGAGGTTTTCATTTATCCACTCTATTAGTGTATCGAAATCTAGGTTGGAGTGTGTTATAGCACTTCTTGCTTGCCACGCGTACTTGGACATAAAGAGGTTTCTCAGGGTTTCAAAGGGAGTATATTCACGGTCTCTAGCTCTTACCAGGCTTCTCGCTAATTCATAAGTTACACGCCCATAACCTCTTGCAATACTCTCTAGATCGTTAATAGCGCTTCGCAGGTCTCCTTCAGATTTATCAGCTATGTACGACAAGGCATCATCTTCACATTTCAGATTCTCTGCCGCACATATCCTCCTTAATGCTTCTACAACAGCTCGTTTAGGTAATCTATTAAAAGCTATTAGTAGAGAATTCTCTCTGAGAGGTCTTAGTTTCTGATCCCATGGATCATTAGCTGTCATAACTATTGGGTGCTTCGTAGTGCTTATAAGTTCTAAGATAGCATCAAGCGCTCCACGATCAGCTATTCCTGAAATACCGTCGACTTCGTCAAGCAGAATGATCTTTCTCCTAGCCCCAAAAAGGCTTGATTGAGTAGCAGCTATTTTTGCTATTCTTTCAATATCTTCTCTTCGTCTAAAATCGCTTGCATTCATCTCTATTATTTCAAAACCGTATTCTCTAGCTACTGCTTCTACCAAGCTTGTTTTCCCGCACCCAGCCGGGCCATATAAGAGTGTTGCTTTAGCTGTGGGTTTGCCTCTAATCCAAGAGAGGATCCATTCAACAAACTGTTTTTTAGCATTGTCTTGGTCTACTACATCAGCTACCCGCTTTGGCCGGTACTTTATTATCCAGGGTAGTTTGTCAGCGGCTTTGCTCAATCTTAGCTACCTCGAAGTCTCTCGCCGAGAAGTGTGAGCCATGCCAGGAAGGCATTAAGTTGTATCTCGTCATCGCCACCTTCTACTAGTCTATATTGTATTTCTCCCAGTTTGTCGGCTATGAGGACACGATATTCCTCAGGTAGCTTAAGCTCTGGCCCGAATAATTCTCGGTGAACCTGTTTCACAACGTCTACTCCGCTTAATCCATAGTTTATCATGAGTGTTCGTAAGAGATCTCTAGCCTTCAGAAAGTCGCCTCTTATAGCTGTAAGTAACATTTCTCTTACTTCTCTTGGGTGGGCTAGTCCTACCACCTTATAAACTGTGTCAACAGTTACTTCTCCAAGAGCTGATGCTGATTGTAGTATGTTTATGGCTCTCCTCATATCACCTTCCGATATATCATATATTGCCTCAAGCGCATCCTCCTGGCAAGAGACGTTTTCTTTCTCACAGATCCATTTTAGCCTAGCTACAACATCCTCCTTCTTTAGTGGTGTGAATCTGAAATAGGCTGTACGCGACTGTATGGGTTCTATAATCTTGCTTGGGAAGTTAGCTATTAGTATAAACCTTGTATTAGCAGTGTACATTTCCATTAACCGGCGAAGGGCTTGTTGAGCATCTGCTGTCATATTGTCTGCTTCATCTAGTAATACTAACTTAAACGGTATATCACCTGGTACTACGCTTCTCGCGAATTCTTTTACCTTGGTTCTTATAGTCTCGATTCCACGCTCGTCGCTAGCATTTAATTCAAGCAGATATCTGCTATAATTCTCTCCGTACAGATCATGCGCGAGACATAATGCTGCTGTAGTATTATGTAGTATTATGGGAGCTTCGCCACCAACAAAATTAGCTGTTCCCGGCACAGTTAAATCGTATACAATGCTTTCCTCCTTTACTACATGCTTGTCTACAACAGTATCCCAGTAAATGTGCTTACTCAGCAGTATCTTTAAACTTGCTAACAAATACTCCACGTCCTGAGAGGCACTCTTTAGTAACAGCTTTGTGTACGAAGCATTATTGGTAACAAACACCTCTTTGTAGCCTGACTTCAACCCACTTAGCACTATAGGCAGTGTTGTAGAGAGAATCTTAGATGCTAGTTTCCTGCTTATATAGTCTTTGTTTAAAGCCTGGTAAAACTCATCCTCACCGCTCATCTCGATAAGAGTTCTTAGACTAGTAGTTACGGGTATGAAGTCTACCCAGGTTTCTCCATAATTTGTCTCGCCACTAGTATGTATTAATCTGCCCTCTAACTGGCTGATGCTTTCTACAGAGTCTAGGATGAGCTCGTCATCGTAAATATGCGGTACGATACCTAGGAATGAGAATGCATAAGCTAAGCGTATCTTATCATTTTCATTCTTAACAATAACGTGTAATCCGCTATTACTAACCTCATGGTTTCTTTTAACATAATCTAATATGTATCTCTGTACTTTGTGTCTCTCTTGACTGCTTAGAGGAATGAACCTAGGAGTAGCTATTTTATCACCAATTCTTATATCTTCAGCCTTAACCCAGCATGGCCCGTCTTCGCATATGGATAACAAGGGGTGAGAAGGTGTCAGCTCTACTGTTCTCCCTGTTAGTGTTTTCAAACGTACAACTCTTTGTGTCCAACCCTTGTATGCGTGTGAAGGCTTAATGGTCCTGATAGAACCATTACTTGTCAGGGTATATACAGTGGGCGCATCTTTGCCTAGTTCCACATATTCTTCCTCTTCCTTGGCTTTACTGAAATACTTCGAGAGCAGTTCTTCGGTTCTCACAACTCCTCTTGTTGTTAATACCGGAGTATATGGTGTGACACACTTTCCAGTACCAGGAGGTCCAGCGAATAAGAGGTGTGGCAGGTTCTTTGCTTCCACGAACCGCTTAAGCCGTGTGACAACTTCTTCCTGGTTAATGATCTCATCAAGCGTCCTCGGCCTGTATTTCTCAGCCCATAAGAGTTCGCCTATCTCACTCAAGGCTTACTTTGCACCTCTAGTCAGAATACTAGGGTCTTTAATATTATATAAGGTATAATGTAGAATTAAAATCTTAGACTAGGAAAGGGAACAAACGTGACTAATATAGCAAGCATGTTAGAGCTAATAAGAACCAATTATATGCTTGGAAAAGTAAAGGTACTTGTACTGAAAGATGCAGGGCCATTGCTTGTAGATAATGAAACTATTATACTAAAGAGAGGCTATGAGCTAGAAATCCCTCGTTTTCTCGCAGAGATACTGGCAGAGAAGGGGATAGTATCTTTCAAAGACGAGATACTCGGAATAGAGGATATTGCACGTATTCATTATAATGAGATGAATATTAGGAGCCCAGCCGGTATAGACGAGTTGCCAGAAAACTTCTATCAACGCGCGCTAGATTATATGAAGAAACTCGATAAAGAGTTGAAAGAAACTGTGGATCCCGCGTTATTTGAAGAAAAGAAGCGAGCGGAAATAATGCTCAAGGAGATCTTGTTTAAGAGGCTTTCTCTTCTTTTGCAACTAATTCTCTCACCCATGGCTTCGTACCAGGTACTTGCTAAGCTTAGTGATGAGGAGAAAGTGCTTTATGAGCTTCTCGAAAAAAGCATTAATAAATGGATAAGCATAGTAGCACCATACTTAACGAGAGAGGAGAGTGCAACTAAAGCTGGATAATAAAGCCAGGTGTTTAATTTGGAGATGCCTGGAACAAGCTTATTAGAGCAAGGTCTTGAGGACCCCAAGGACAAGTTTAAGGAGTTTTTGAGAACCTATAAGGACCGGTATGGGAGACTAAAGTATCATGAGAGAATACTATCAATGATAAATCTAGCACAGAAGTCTCTCATAATAGACTGGAATGATTTATACCTCTACGACTCCAGACTTGCAAGACTCTTAATCAACGAGCCTGATAGAGTTCTGAAGATGTTTAAAGAAGCTATATACGAAATAGTACAGCAGGAAAACCCTACATATGCAGAGGAGGCACAAGAGTTCTTTCCCAGAATCAGAAACCTACCCGAAGTTATACCATTACGACAACTTAGGAGCGAGTATATTGGAAAACTAGTTATGGTTGAAGGTATACTCGTGAGAGCTACTCCTATAAAAGAGAAAATAGTGAGAGCAAGATATCTTCACGTACATCCTGAGTGTAACCAAGAGTTTGACTGGCCTCTCGAGGGCGAGATGGGGGAATTTATAGAGACGCCTCCTGTCTGCCCCTTGTGTGGAAAACTGGGTGGTCATTTCAAACTACTCTCTGAGAAATCTAAGATGATTGATTGGCAAAAGATAGTCTTACAAGAGAGGCCTGAAGAAGTCCCCTCGGGACAGCTTCCTAGGAGCATAGAGATACACTTGACAAGAGACCTAGTAGACACGGCAAGGCCTGGTGATAGAATATCTGTTACAGGTATTTTAAGAGTGCGACAAGAACGTGCTGCTAGACGCGGATCTAAGGCAATATTTGATATGTTCATCGATGCCAACCATATTGAGGTATCGCAGAAGGTTTTAGAGGAAATAGTGATCACTAAGGAGGACGAAAAGAAGATATTAGAGCTTAGCCGTGATCCATGGATAAGACAAAAGATAATATCCAGTATAGCACCAGCCATTTACGGTCATTGGGATGTTAAAGAATCAATAGCTCTTCTACTCTTCAGTGGTGTACCTAAAGTATTAGAAGACGGGACACGTATACGTGGTGATATACATGTTCTCTTAATAGGTGATCCTGGAACTGCTAAGAGCCAGTTATTGCAATATGCTGCCAGGATATCTCCACGTGGTATCTATACTAGTGGTAAGGGATCTACTGCAGCTGGCTTAACAGCAACAGTCATTAGGGACAAAACTACAGGCGATTACTACCTGGAAGCAGGTGCCCTGGTACTTGCAGATGGAGGAATAGCAGCAATTGACGAAATAGATAAGATGAGGGAAGAGGATAGAACAGCAATCCACGAGGCACTAGAACAGCAGACTGTAAGTATCGCGAAGGCCGGGATTGTTGCAAGATTGAATGCACGTGCAGCAGTCTTAGCGGCTGGTAACCCTAAGTTCGGTCGTTACCTGCCTAATAGATCAGTTACTGAGAACATCAATCTACCAGTAACCATACTAAGCAGATTCGACTTGATCTTTGTTCTCAGAGACAAGCCTGACGAATCAATAGACTCGAGCCTAGCCTCTCATATACTCAGGATACATAGAGAAGCAGAAGAGATAAAACCAGAGATACCGCCTGATCTCCTCAGAAAGTACATAGGATACGCGCGTAGATACGTGAGACCACGCCTAACACCAGAAGCGGCAAAGCTTTTACAAGACTTCTTTGTCGAGATGAGAAAAACTAGTGCAACATCACCTGATTCGCCAGTAGCTATAACTGCCAGGCAGCTTGAGGCACTTGTAAGACTGGCAGAAGCACATGCAAGAATGGCGCTCAAGAGAGAAGTAGAGGTAGAGGATGCTGAAGAAGCTATAAGACTTATGAAAACATTCCTAGAAAGCGTAGGAGTGGACGTAGAGAGTGGGGCTGTGGATATAGATGTAATAATGACAGGCAAGCCAAGGAGCCAGCAAGAAAGGATAGCTAGGGTACTCGAGCTTATAGAAGAACTTGAGAGAGATAGTGAGGAAGGCTGCGCCAGGATAAAAGACATTGCGAAAAGAGCTGAGGAAGAAGGTATAGATAGCAAGTTTGTTGAAAAAGCTATTAGGATTCTAAAGAGAGAAGGCAGTATATTTGAGAAACAATATGGTTGCTTATCTATAGTCAGGTAGTTTGTAATATTCATTACTTTTTGATCCAATAGAGGAAGAAAATTCGATGTCGACAACGCCTCTAGAAACACTGATTCGGGACAAGAATGTTCTAGAGTATGTTAAGAGTAAAGGGTTCACTTCCCTCTACCCTCCTCAAGAAGAAGCTCTTCGTAAAGGGCTTCTTGATGGTAAAAACCTTGTTATAGCATCCTCTACAGCTTCGGGCAAGACGCTTATTGCCGAGATGGCTATAATCAAAAGAATAACTACTGGGAGAGGCAAGGCCGTCTTCCTTGTACCTCTAAGAGCTATAGCTTTTGAAAAGTACAATGAGCTAAAACTCATGGAGAAATGGGGCATCAAGGTAGGATTATCAACAGGTGATTATACCAGTCCCGATCATTATCTCGGCGAGTACGATCTCATAATAACTACTTATGAGAAAATGGATTCTCTCCTACGCCATGGCGCTAGCTGGGTTAACGATATAACACTACTTGTTGCCGACGAGATTCATTACATAGACGATACTAAGAGAGGGCCTGTACTAGAAGTACTTTTATCTAGGTTCCTAGGTAGAGATGCCCAAGTCATAGGTCTTAGCGCTACTATCAATAATGTTGACGAAATAGCACAGTGGCTTAACGCTAATATAGTCAAAAGCTCGTGGAGACCAGTGCCTCTAAGAGAGGCTGTTTTTGCCAGATACAAGCTTTTCTACAATGACGGAAGTTTCAGAAAAGTAAGAGAAGTAACAGGTATAGACCTCGTTGACGTTGTGCTTGAGGTTTTGAGTGAAGGCGGACAAGTCTTGGTGTTTACTAGTTCTAGGTCTAGAGCTGTGATGCTTGCTAAAAAACTAGCTGAAAAACTGCAACCTTACATAGACCTAGATAGTGATAAATTATCTAGTATAGTGGATGATTTGAGGGGTTCTTCGGAAGCCTATGTTTTAAATGAGCAATTAGCGTCTTTAGCCAGGAGCGGAGTCATTTATCATCATGCCGGGTTATCCATGCAGCAAAGGACCATAATTGAAAACTCTTTTCGTAACAATATTCTGAAAGTCATAGTAGCTACACCTACTCTCGCAGCAGGAGTTAACCTCCCGGCTCGTAGAGTCATTGTAGAAGATTACAAGAGATACGAGGTAGGCAGAGGACGGGTCCCAATACGGGTATTAGAGTATAAGCAGTTTGCAGGTAGGGCTGGGAGACCAGGCTATGATCCCTATGGGGAAACCATAATAATGGCTTCCTCGCAGAATGAGGCAAAGAGGCTTTTAGAAAAGTACGTTAAAGCAGAACCAGAGACCATATCCTCTAAACTCGGAATAGAGTCTGCACTAAGATCTCAAGTGCTAGCATTAACAGCGAGTAGTAGAGGTCTAGATCTAGATTCTCTACTAACTATTCTATCGAAAACTCTCTATGCTAGACAGTTCCCCCTAGAGTCTCTGAAGTACAGGGTGACATATATCATAGACTTCCTGGTTGAGGAGAACTTCTTGGGCAATGAGGGAACAATGTTCAAGGCAACAGACCTAGGTCGTAAGGTATCCCTACTCTACTTAGACCCTCTTGGTGCATCAATGTATATAAAAGGGTTGAGAAAGACTACTGCTACTACGCCATCGCTACTCTTACTGGCTTTAATAGTTCTCTCCCCAGACATGCCAAAGGTATATGCGTCTAGAAGAGAGTGGAGAATGATAGATGACGCGGTCGAATACTATGCAGGGTATAGCGAGGATATTCTTGACTACATAATGATGGAGGCAGAGTTGTCAGAACATTATTACTCAGTGATGAAAACAGCTCTCATCCTAGAGGAATGGATTAACGAGGAAAGCGAAGACACCATATCCTCCAGACACAACATAGGGCCTGGCGATATCCACAGTATTGTTGAGACAGCCTCATGGTTATCAAAGGCGATGTATGAGCTAGCTGTAAAAGTAATGCCTGAGAGAGCTAGTAAACTGAGAGTGTTATCTGAAAGAGTAAGATATGGAGTAAAGGAGGAATTACTCGAACTAGTTAAAATACCGGGTATTGGTAGGACTAGGGCTAGAAGATTATATCAACACGGATTTAGGAGTTTCTACGACTTAGAAAGAGCATCTATTAACGAGATAGCAAAAGTACCGTCCATAGGGCCTACAATAGCTAAGAACATCAAAGAGTATCTTAAACACACGAGTTTGCTATGAGAAAGCTTTAGAAGCAACCATTCTAAGCTTATCCAGCACGGAGAGTAGAACCCATTGAATAACCAGGGTAGGAGAATACTCGAAAATCTAAGAAAGAGCCTCCGCATAGATGTTAATGAGTACACAACATTATTAGCTAAGACTACTAGTAATGACCCGTTTAAAATACTGGTAGCAACGATTCTGAGTCAAAACACTAGCGATAAAAACTCGATCGAGGCATATTTGAGGCTAGAGCGCAGAATAGGGGTTACACCTAAGGCTATAGCAAATGCTAGTCTAGATAGTATTAAAGAGGCTATAAAACCAGCAGGACTATATGAGCGTAAATCTGTTGTTATAAAGAACCTTGCTTCCATAATAATAGATGATTATCAAGGAGATTCCTGGAAACTAGTAGAGGGGGAGCTGGAAGAAGCTCGATACAGATTGTTATCACTACCCGGTGTGGGTAGGAAGACTGCGGATGTAGTGCTAATGCTAACAAGAGAAGCTGATGTTTTTCCTGTCGATACACATGCTAGAAGAATAGCTCTTAGATTAGGAATAGTAAAGGATCCTAAGAGTGGTTACGATGAAATATCCAGAGCTTATCAGAAAATGTTTAAGGGTTATTGCAGAGAAGCACATCTTTACATAATAGCTCTAGGCCGTAAGTACTGTAAAGCAGGAAACCCTAGGTGCCCAGAGTGCCCGATAAGAGAACTATGTGCAACGGGGAGGTCTACTGTAATAAATGCCCCAAGCTCCTAGTTACAACACCTATCGGTAAGGAGTCGTGGGGAGAAATAGAGGTAGGTAACAGCATTTTTCCCGAAGACCCAGATGTGAACGTATTTAAAACAGTATTCCCTGGAGTATTACTTGTTTACTCTTCTGCTCTAGAACCTTTTCATACCTATAGACTAGTATTATCATCTGAACCAGCTTTTCTTACTAGAGTTGTTCCTATACTAGATTGTGTGAATACTCATGCCCCTGAAGATCTGGTATCAAGAATTAATACTATAATAGATGTATTTGCGAGATCTTCTAAAGAGTTGTCTATCGAAATTGTCCTCAGAGGATCTACTATCAAGGAGAAAGAGCTTCGAAAACTCGTTTTTGACATCTTTAGGCGAAGAGGAATAAGATTTGTTAAAGAAGCCGATAAAGTGCTGAAGATAGAAAGTGTTTGTGACTGTTATTTCTTCTCAATAATACAGAGAGGTAGCGACAGAATTAGAAAACAGTTTTGATGTGGTAAGAATTTAAAGTATTACAGTAAACCGAAAATATGGGAAAAGCCACATGAGCAACGCCGAAGATATTGTCAGAAGCATGATAGAGAAGCCAACTGTATTTAAAAACAGAGAAGCATTATACCCAGAGTATTTGCCTGAGAAACTCCCACATAGAGAGCAACAATTAGCTTCTTTAACAAATCTATTTAGAGGCCTTCTTGTTTCTCCTGGGAGCTTCTCTCAAAGAGTGTTATTAGTTGGTGGTTTAGGTACAGGCAAGACTGTGACAGCGAGGTTATTTGGTACTATATTCTCAGCTGCAGCGAGAGAGCATGGAATAGAGCTAAGATATGTTCATGTAAACTGTCATAGAGAGAGAACACTTTTTGGTATAGTAACTGAGATAGCTAGACAACTTGGTTTACCTATCCCGCCACGAGGATTGTCAGCTCAAGAAATATACTATGGTATAATGGATTACTTAGATCGTAAAGATGTATTCCTATTAACGGTTCTCGACGAATTCGATTATTTTGTTGAAGTCTCTGGTAGTGATGCAGTATACTTTCTAATACGTACTTATGACGAATATCCTGAGAGAGCAAAGAGACTCAACTTCATATTTATATCGCGAGACCCATATGTTGTCCATAAGCTTGATAACGCTACTGCTAGTTACCTCGTAAGAAATACCGTCAGGTTCAACAAGTATACATCTAGAGAAATTTACGATATACTAGACCATAGGAGAAGCATAGCATTTTACGATGGAGTCGTAAGCGATGAAGTCCTAGAGTTTATCTCTGAAATAGTCGGTGCTGATAGAGAAGGTGATGGGAACGCGAGACTAGCGTTAGAAATGCTTCTTATGGCTGGTCTCGCCGCTGATGAGGAAATGTCCCCCAGAGTAACTATAGATCATGTGCGCAAGGCTAATGCTCTCATAAATACGTCCACAGTTGTAGCACTAGAACACTTGCCATTTTTATCTAGACACGAGCTATTACTTCTCCTCGCAGCTGTAAACGTTCTTAGAAAAGAGCAAACTAGCTACGTAAGAATAGGTGATGTAGAGCGAGAGTACCAAGCCTTATGTGAAGAATACAAAGAGAGGCCAAGAAGACACACCCAGGTTTACGAGTATGTGATGAACCTTAAGAAACTAGGGCTTATCGAGGCACGAACTTCTGGGAAGGGTTATAGAGGCAAGAGTACGCTAATAGGCATAACAGCAGCTCCTCTAAGGATTCTCGAAGACAAGATAAGAGAAATGCTAGAGACTATAAAGGAGTAAGTAACTAATTATGATCCAGGTAGTGCTTCATGGAAGACGTATTCGCATCACGTGGTAGGATAAGAATACTCAAACTACTCATGCGCGAAGGCGAAGTAAATATTACGAGAATAATCAAGGAAACAGGCCTACACTATAACCTAGTGATAAAACATCTCGAGGTTTTAGAAGATCTAGGACTAGTAGTAGAGAGAAGGTTCGGGCGTTCAAGAATCTTCTCTCTAAACTATGACAATCCCAAGGTAACACTTGTTCGTGACCTAATATCAATAATAGAGGGTGAGTAGCTATTATGAGTAGTAACATACGCATGGTCGATATAACTGGTAAGGAGCGCTCTTACCGAGAAGCAGTGGCTTATGGTAGGATAAGACTTACACATACAAGTATCGAGAAAATCAGTAAAGGTCTTGTTGAAAAAGGAGACGTCATCACTACTGCAAAACTTGCTGGCATAATAAATGCTAAGAGGACACCCGAGATAATTCCACTATGCCACCCAATACCCATTACGAGTATTGATGTTGATATCAAGATAGAAGATGAAGAACATATTGGAGTTATATGCACTGTTAAGACTATTGCGCAAACTGGTGTAGAAATGGAAGCGTTAACTTGTGTCTCGGCATCTCTACTTGCTATATGGGATATGGTTAAAAAATATGAAAAAGACGAGAAGGGAGAATATCCCTACACCTGTATAGAGGACATCCGCGTCGTCAGGAAGATAAAAGAAACTAGAAATGCAGAGTAGGACTTATTAATTCCAACATATAATTTCGGAAACAAGCCAAGCCAGACAATGACAATGAGGGTTGAGGAGGCCTTGCCTGAACATAAGCAGAGAGAGTACGTGGTAGTCGTGGGGGACAAGAAAATAGAGATAAACGAAGAAGTACTAGAAGTTCTCCACGAATATGTTCACACAGCAATGCCGCTTGAAACACTAGCCGAGAGGCTAAATCTAGACAGCTGGGAAGAAGCATATGAGTTTATAAAGAAGGTGCCAGCCTGGATTCTCTGGACACCAAGAACCTTATGGAAAATAAAAGCATCTACAAGTAAAGTAAAATAATTTCAGCATTAATGAGTAAAGCATTATTGCTTAACTAGACTACTATGCAATACGCCTTTACATAGATGTGTTTCTAATAAGAAGTTTTATTATAGTCAAGGAGAAGTGTATACTGTTAAACAACAGAGTTATTATCTAATAATGAAAACCTTCAGGACTAGTAGTCTTTCTAATGGATGTCGGGTCAAGCGATCAATACACCGCATCAATGAACGGTGCAGTTTTTAAATATGTGTCTTAGAACAGTTATTACAAGTATTAGTCACGAAGTACCCTACTTTGATATTTGTCGTCGTGTTAGTGCCTGGCGTTGGCGAGACTGTTAGAGGACTGTTGCTAGTAACGAAGAACTACTTCTTTGTAGGACCTGACAATGGTGTGTTGTTAGAAGCAGCAGAAGATGATCTTGAGAAAGTATTTCTTATCAACAAGTCTAAGTCAAGCTACTATAATTCAAATAAACGGTCCTTTCATGACCGCGACATTTATGTGCTAATAGCTGCTTTAATGGCTTGCGGCGCCTTACCCTAAGATCTAGGTGAACGATTAGAGTATTTTGAGGTAGAAAAGAGAAGAATGCATAGGTTATGTCATAGAGAAGACAAGCACGTTGCTGTTTGAGCGATACACATAGATAAAATGGTAACATAATACTGCTTAAGCGTTTTAAAGAAGTAATCGACTTCCTTAGATGTTAACTTAGGTGAGACCTAACTGTAAGAGTTAAAGATGGAGAGAAACTCGTGCTGAACTCTGTGATAGGAGTATCATTCGACTCTGTAGCTGGAAGGGGTACAATTGTGTTTTACAAGAATAGCTATGGGTTTGCTGAATTAGCTGTAAATCGGGGTTCTTCACGAAATATCTTGGATATTAAACGCGAAGACGAGCTATCTATTGTTATGTGATAAATAATGTGGTTATGAAATGTAGAGTTTATCTAATGAATGCTCTAAATTCTCCTATCAAAGTATATGCTCTTAGCTCTCACGCTCAACGGTATTCCTAGTATGATATCTGCATCTAAGATTCCAAGCTTCTTAGCAGCTATCCCTATACTGTACATTACTCTATTGTCTACATTTAGTAAAGAGGCTGTTTTCACAGCAGAGCCTATAGCTATTCCCAGATTTATAATGTTTAAGACTAGGTTTACGTCATATTCTAGTTCTTTGGGTTGTTTGATACCTGTGTCAACTATTTTACACCCTATTAGTAGGACTGCGTCAGAGTTCTCAACATTATTTGCATCCCTAGCAAAAAAGCTACCATACTCAGCTGCTAGTTTCCTCATTTCGTCAGCTAATTTTTCCAGCTCTTTCTTCTCATTAATTACACCTACTACTACGTTATCGACGCCTTTAGCTTTTGGCGCTGTGATAGCACTTACCCCCATAAGCCTAGCAACGATTGTCACACTATTCTTGATTATAGATTCTCTCTCTTCAACCATAGCTTAAACACCCGTTTTGAGACAAATTTCTCTAAGATAAAGATATAATTTTATCTAAACTAGAAAATACTGAAACTATTTATCTTTTTCATTAAGCTTTACTTTAGACATCAGTTGCTGGTACCAATGTGGTAGTGTGAGATCACTAATGCATCGAGCAGGTGTATAAGCTCTAATATCGAGAACAGGAGTGTTATTAAACAAGTCTAGTCCTTCTACCTCTAAGACATTATTTTTTATTTTCCTTAGTTTAACAATAGACAAAGCAATGGGATTAGGCCTGTGAGGAGAGTCAACAGTAAATACTCCTACTAATGGTATATCCTCCAATGGTACTCCTAGCTTCTGCAGCCTCTTAGGTTTTACTTTTAGTACTTTACGCTGTCTAGTGGAGACCTTATGAAGATAAGCTATAACTATAATATGTGAAAAGCCATCTAAGCCTACTAATCCTTCTACATACTGTGGCAAAATCTCGATATACCCGTCAACACCCTCATAAGCGTTTTTTACTTCGTCATCACTGTATGTATGTTTGACATATCCTATTGGTTGCAATACTATTCTTTTAATCATGTTTACCCTCTAGCTCCAATTATCATTAAACATGGCTCTTTATAGTATTTTTAGAGATAACCGCAAATGCAAAATATAATTACTCCAGGAGACTCCCACAATAACCTCCTAGGAATGAGAGAATAATGATATGAGAAACAGTGTAATAGTTAAAATAGTTAATTAGACTTTCTAGAAATATCCTAGTTTTCTCAGTCTTTCCATGATTTTTTCTTTATCAATATCCCTGCCAGCTCTTTCTGGTAAGATCCTTTTCGAAGCAAATTCTATCAAGTCGTCGATATCCTTAAAGCCCTCGGGTTTTACTGGCGTAGTGCAGGGCTTGCAGCCGAGACTAGTATAACCCTTATAATACAATGGGTTTAGCGGCAGACCCCTCAACTTAAAGAATACTAGTATGTCTTCCCAGCTCCAGTGAAGCATTGGATGAACCCTTACATGTTCCGGGTTTTTTCTCTCTGAGAAATACTTTTCCTTAGCTCTCTCCGAGTGCTCGTCCCACCTTATTGAGACAAATAGTGCCTCTATCGAGTATTTCTCTATAAACTCGTTTAAAGGAACAACTTTAAGCCAATAACAACACTTTTGCTTATCCTTACCTGGTTCACCAGCATTTTTGAAATGCTCTTCTCGAAGCAGGCTTGTGTACCACACGAGCTTGTCTTCTGGTATACCCCATTTCTTAGCTGTCTCTGCTATATAGTTGTTTGTCTCATTAAATGGTATAGGGTCTCCTACCAGGAATAGGGGATGCTCTTTGCCTTCCTCCTCTACGTAGTCGAGAATCAATCTAACCATTGCTGTACTGTCTTTGCCTCCACTCCAAGCAACACCTATTCTCTTATACTTGTTGAAAGCTTTATCGATTACATCGCGTGATCTATCTATAAGTGGTTTTAAGAGAGCATCGCTTGTCATCAAGACCACCTTCTTGTTACTGAATGTTGTGTGATACTAATGTATAATAACAATATCGTTAATTAGCTAAAAACACGGCTACTTTTCTCCGAGTAGTTTAAGAACTAATTTGTAGTAATCTGTGAAGTCTTTAGGAGTTATAGGGGGTTTAACGCTGAGACTCCAAAATGCTTTATCACTATGATTACCTGTGACGCCATCACCGCTATCTTTCATTCCATGATCTGTAAGTATGAGAAGAGCCGTGTTGGTCACGGTGCTTTTCACGTATCTTATTATTTTTGCAGCTTCCATATATGCACGGACTAGTTGTAATCTGCATTTATGCCAACATACATGGCCTAGCAGGTCTAGGAGATCGAAATAAGCAAATAATAACTTATACTCGTCTCTGCCGAGCTCTCTCATAAAATCCTTGAGTCTGAGCTTATGAACTTCCCATATAGTTTTCACATATTCTTCTAGCCCCTTCGTAGCTGCTTTGCTTAATAACTCATGATATTCTGTTTTCTCGTTATAACCTGGTACATTAACGGCTATTGCGTCGGTGATCTCGTCAAATAATGTTTTTACACGGAGATCTCCGCGATTTATTATTCTCCGCTTGGGCTTAGAACCAGTTTTATCCTCGATCCACCATGAATTAACACCATGTATTGAGGGCGGTACACCAGTTATTATGGAGACCCATATCTTAGGTGTGTATGGTACTTTTTCTTTTTCATGCTTATACTCTTCACCAATTTCGAAGAATCCGTGAAATTCCTGGAGAAAGGCCTTTTCATCTACTTTCTCGGCAATACTCGTTTCTAGACCATCAAAACCCAGTACTACTACTCGCACACTACATCATCTCTTAGTGCTACTAGCACTGATTATTAGTCTCTAAGATTACAGGTAAATCTGGATTATATATCGTTACTGTCTGCTTGTCTTGCTCAAGCATCATGCCAACAGCTTTTACGAGTACACCCTTCTCTACAGCTTTTCTCAATAAACACGTAATCTAGAGATCTACATTGTTGTTTGGCTTAAAACCCCTAATACCTGGAAGAGCAGCAATAAACACTATAGCTGTTTTAATGCCTCTCTCAGCAAAACTGATAAGCTCTCTTATATGCCTCCTACCCCGCTTGCTAGGAGCATCCGGGTACATAGCAGTAGAACCAGGCCCGGGCTGTACAGCACTCTTAGTCTCAACATATAGCTCCTCGCCACCCCTATTAACAAGGAAATCCAGGCGAGAACTACCTAGAATAGGCCATCTAGACTCTACAATACAATCCCTACACCACGGCAACACGCCGAGATTAAAAGCATTATAAAAGGCATCCTCTTGAAACCTGGTATCCACAACAGCAAACCCATCCCCATACTCTACAGCCACAAGTCTAAAAGAAGTCTTCCCCTTAGTCCTAGGCAAACACAAACCACTTCTCCCAACACCCAACAATTCGCTAAGCCTGCCAGTATTACACAAATATGCAGACACTATTCGACGCCCACTACCCACAACAACATCTACAACAAACCTGCCAACTCTCTTAATAACAACACACTCGACCAAGCCACTCAAGCTGAGAACAGGATAGATACCTAAATCACCTCAGTAATTCCCCGGGTCTGACGGGAAACTTATATAGTCTTTAAAAACATTACTCTCCAT
>CAZCAU010000014.1:0-31142 GCA_964496855.1 uncultured Desulfurococcales archaeon | reverse complement strand
TAGTTGCAGGCAGAATTGTTGACAAATGGAGTGGAGTAAAAACACTGATAGTTACTAGTATTGGTTATGCGCTACTATTCCAAGGAATAATCCGTACAACTGGTCTAGTCTCTATAATCTTATGGACTGTGCCTTTATTCCCCTTCTATGATACAAGTATTTATTCTGCCGCCTCAGCACTGGCACCGCAACGTTACAAAGCCTCGGTAGCAGGAGCCGTGGTAACTGCGCAGAGTATTGGTGGAAGCCTGGTATTCCTAGTAGGAGGAGTGACCGACAAGTATGGCGAGCTAGCGGCGATTAATATCGCCTCAATGATAATTATTGCAACAATAGTACCGTTGATGCTCACGTTGTTAAAAAGGAACAAGTTTTCAGATAGCAGAGAGGCGTGATGGCTCAGGACGGCTCTTCTCCTATCATCTCGGCCTACGAGTCTTCGTCGCAGGCCTCTTCATCGCCTATTATTGGTTTAGCGTATTATCCAGGAAAAGTCTAATATAGTAGATGCTAGGCCTAGTCCAAGTATTATTGTTATCAGTGCAGATGCTATAAGCATTTCTTGTTCAAAACCCTCCATGCTAATGGCTTTCGCGGCTGCGGCGCCCTCGCTGCTCAGAAGCTCTCTTATAGCTATAGCATAGTATATGCTAGAGAATCCGCTGTTTATTAATGCGACTAGTACGAGCCATGGTATAGCCATGGCTGCTTTAAACATGTATAGTTTACCCCAGAAGCCTAAGAGTGGCGGTACACCTAGGAGGCTTAGCAGTAGTATCGATATAGAGAATGCTAGAAGCCTGTTACTAGCTGCTAAGCCTCTTAGTCTCTCTAGATGAGTACTTCCTATATCTTTTCTACATAGCCCCAGGAACGGGAATATCGATGCCTTAGCTATGGTGTATGCGAATACATGTACAGCTATAGATGCTATAGCTAGCTCTCTAGGCGCGTCCGGGAGGGCTAGGACTGCTAATGGTGTGAGTATGTAGCCTATATGAGCTATACTGCTATATGCCATCATTCTCTGCAAGTCTCGTGTAGTGAAAGCAGCTATATTACCGTAGGTCATTGTAATAGCTGCGAGAAAGCTCAGTAAGTATGCTGTTTGAATGCTTGGTTCTAGAACATTATATAGCGCTCTAGCCAGGAATGCCAATATACCGACTTTGATGGGGCCTACTACTACTGAGACTGCATATCCATTGCTGAGACCATAAACGTCTGGTAGCCACCAGTGGAATGGCACAACACCTGTCTTGAAACCTATTGCTACCATGAGTAGTAAGACTGCTAGAGGAATAAGGCTGTGCACACCATACACGTCTAGGCTTAGACTGCCAGAAATTGCTAAGTGTAGACCTAGCCATATTACCAAGAAAGCTGTTGCAACACCACCCATAATGCCGTACTTTATAGCCGAGTCTGCCGAGATCTTGTCTTTGGGTAGTGCTATTATGACGTAAGATGTTACTGATACAAGTATCCATAGCACTATCAACAGTACTAGGTCTGTTGTTGATGCTAGCAAGAAGCTGCCTAGGACCACTAATGGTGTTAAAGACTGTAACGCGGGGAAGGAAGGCCACTCATTACTCTTGAGTATTGATGCGAGAAACGCGATCATACCTGCTAGCCATGCTACAAACGACATCATTGCTGCGAATCCATCAATAACCAGAAGAGAGTCATATAGCCTGTAATAGCCTCCTTTGGCGATGACTATTATCTCGTATATTGAGAACGCGCCAAGTATTATCATTGCTGTCGTTGCATAAAGTACTGTTGCTCGCTTGTTCCTAGAAAGCATATATGCCAGTGGTGTTGACACGCTTATGAATGCTGATATCGTTATTACCGTACTTAGTATTCTCTCAAACCCGCTTGGAGAGGGTGCTAGTTCTGACATGGCACATCACCCCCGGTATATATGATCCTATTAGTAAAGCTATACTTACAGCATCCACTCATGTAAGTGTACAATCCAGTGATCTTGGTGTCGCATCTTTTCCTCATTTCCCGGCCCCTCATGCTCATGGTATGTAGTAGAGTATCCAGTATAGTAGCAAGGCTATTCCTGCAATCATTAGACTAATATAGAATGGGAGAAGGCCTGTGTGGAGTCTTCTTATGCCTGTTGAGATGATACCCCCTATAAATGGTAGTAGTTTATGATATACAGCATCTATAGCTACATCAATTACTCCACCTAGTAATCTAACTAGCATCTTAAAGAATCCAAGTATTGATAAGTAGTATATCGAGTTAATGTACCATCTATCGTATAGGAAGTCATGAATTTTTCTAGCAACAGTGCTCCTCGCTAATATGCCTCTGAAATCTACGGGTATTATAATGTACACTATTATAATCGAAGCTAGTGCTATCGCTGCTAGAGAAGATGTTATGATAGCTGTCTTAGTTATTTCTGCGTGTAGGCTAAATGCTTGAGTAAAGCCTAGTGATGAAGTAACTGTTGTTGAGAATACTGATGATATTTCTGGCCATAAGAGTCCAAGGAGAAGTGTAGCGAGTGCTAGGATTACATATGGGATAAGCATTATGGGGTGCGTTTCCCTGGCTTCGTGGAGATGCGGGTTCTCATTATATGGTTTTACATGGAAGACTCTCAGTGTAACCCTCGTGACGTATAATGATGTAAGCACTGCTGTCACTATTCCTAGCACTACTAATGGAATCATCTTTGCCTCTTGCGAAGCCTCTATTATTGCATCTTTTGTCCAGAAGCCCAAGAAAGGCGGTATACCAGCTAAGCTTAACCCAGCAAGCCACATTGATAGTGCCGTTAATTTCATTACTTTGGAGAGGTTGCCCATATCATCTATGAAGCGGCTATGAGCCGTATGGAGTACTGCGCCAGCTATTAAGAAGAGTGCTGCCTTGAATACTGCGTGGCTCATCAAGTGTAGAGCTGATGCTGAATAACCTAGACTAAATGCATGAGTTAGACCAGCTACGCCTACGCCCAGGAACATGTAGCCTAGCTGGCTTGCTGTCGAGAACGCTAGTATTAGTTTGAACTCTCTCGATACGAGAGCCATTGTTGCGAGCATAAATGCTGTTATACCACCTATCCATGCAATTACCATGAAGTATTCTGCAACCCAGTGTTTTATCATTAAGAGTAGATCGTGAGATACATGTAACTCGCTTACCTCTAGCGCTTCCACGCCAAAGTATATTATTGGGGCAAAGCGTAAAACAAAGTATACACCGGCTTTAACCATAGTAGCTGCGTGTATTAGTGCACTAACAGGTGTTGGACCTGTCATTGCTGTTACAAGCCATTCGTGTAGCGGGAACTGTGCACTCTTAGCAAAAGCTCCTAGTGTAAAGAGTATAAGGAATGGCAGTAGTATCCCTAGTCTTCCTAGCTGTAATATCCACTCTTGCGAGTGCTCAGCTAAGGCGGGTATGGAGAATGTTCCGGTTAGTGCATAAAGGCCTGTTATACCTATTAGGAAGCCTATGTCTCCTAGCCTAGTAAAGAGTAGTGCGCGGAGACCACTATGGCTTGGTGTGAAATACATTGGTACTCCTAGTGCTTTCCTGCCAGGATCACCTACCCATGCGTGTTCTTCATCATTATACCAGTGACCGATTAGAGCATACGAAGCTAGTCCTGTACCCTCCCAGCCTATGAACATTAGTACAAGGTTGTCAGCTAAGACGAGAAGCATCATGCTCCCGACGAAGAATGTGAAGAATACCCAGTATCTACCTATTCCCCAGTCTCCCTCCATGTATTTAATGCTATAGACCGCTATGAAGAAGCTTAGCCATGATACGATGTTAGCCATGAATACCCCTAGACCATCAACAACTATGCCTGCAGTAATACCTATTTCCGGTATCCAGTCTACGTAATAGTGGAAATAGCCTTGCTTAGCATATACCAATGCAAGGAAGAGAGACAGTAATGCTGATAACCCTATGCTACCAACGGCTATTATGCCTAGCAGTTTTTCGTTTCTAATCCCTGCTAGTTGTAGGAGTATTAGTATTGTTGTACCAATATATGGTGTTAACCATACCAGGTTCCACTCCATCGGCTCACACCCCGTACATGTCGGCTATGTATGTTATAAGTGTAGAGAGTAGTGGCCTGGGATAGACGAATAGTAAGAGTCCTATCAGGGACAATAGTAGTAGTGATATTACCAAGATGTTCTTTTCATTACTCTTAGGGACGTGTTCGTGTAATTCCCCGTAGAATATCTTCTTCATGGCAGTAAAGCCGTAGGCTGCCGTTAGTGTAAATGATACTATCATTAAGGAGGCTACTAAGATGAATACTCCTTGGCCGAGAGACATGTAGGTTTGTGTTAGCCCTTGTACGATGAATAACTCACTCCATAAACCAAAAGTTGGCGGCATACCAGCTAGGTGCATGAATCCGATTAGTGCTGCTGATGCCGTGAGCGGGTATACTCTAGCTAGTCCACCCATCTTGCTTATTGATCGTAGCCCGTGTAGTTCTGTTATAAAGACTCCTGCTACGAGGAATAATATGGCTTTTCCAATAGCGTGTGAGAAGTAGTGTAGCATTGCACCCGCTATACCAGCAGATGTGAGCGTGGCAACACCTAGTAGTATGTATCCCATTTGCGATATCGAGGAGTATGCCAGGAATCTCTTAAAATCATCTTGGCGGAGAGCCACTAATCCTCCATATATTATTGTTATAAAGCCCAGAATTACTAGATATTCTGAGTAAGCGCTCATCATGCTCGGGAAGAGTGTATACGTTATACGTGCTAATGCATAGCCTGCTAATCCGATAAGGTTTGGTGATAATAGTGCGCTTATCGGTGTAGGAGCCTCCGCGTGTGCGTATGGGAGCCACATGTGTACTCCGAATACAGCCATTTTAATGAATAAGCCTAGGATCATTGCAAAGAACACTATCTTTACCAGACCTAGTGGCACTAGTGCCTCTTCCGCGTATCCTATAAGAGGTTTACCTGTCACCGGGTTCATGAAGTCAAAAGTCCCTGTTACCAGCCCGTAGGCTAGTGCCGCGAATAAGAATAGTACTGCACCGACATGAGTCCATACGAAGTAGAGTAGTGATATTCTCCTCCGATCACCATAACCATAGTATGCTATTAAGAGGAATGATGGAACAAGAGTTAATTCTAGGAATAAGTAGAAGAGTACTAGATTTGTAGAATATGCTAAGCCTATCATAGCTAGGGAAAACAATGTGTAGAGGAAGAAGTAGACATTCATACCAGGGACTCTCTCGCCCCCTTTAACCATTTCATTGATTCTATGCGTCATGTATCGTGCAGAGTACAGAGCTACTATTGCTGTGACCACAGAGATCCCGGCTACTATGGGTGCGTTGAGTGGGTCTAGTACAAATGTGAAACTACCTATAGATGGATGCTGATAGAATATGGGATCCTTAATGCCTTCTTCAAGCACACCATCGGCATATGTAACTACTACTATGAAGAATGGCAACGATAAAGCTAGAGCATTTATTACTGATAGCTTTAGTACACCTATCTTTTTGCCGCTAAATAGAGATAATACCGAGATTATTAGTGGAGTGATTACTGATAACGATAATACGTAGCCTACTTCTATCATATGTTCCTACACCCCCTCCTCCGTAGCTGCGGCTCTTACATCAAGTGTCTTACTCTTTCTATAGAATAACATGATAACTGCTATGAGAACAGCTACTTCAGTTGTAGCTAATACTATAACCATTAATGCTAGGAGTGATGCTTGAACAGGATACATTATTGAGAATAATAGTAGGAGTATAAGACTAGCATTATATAGTAGTTCTGATGACAAGAGCATGCGAATAGAATTTCTAGAAGAGACTATTCCTGCTAGACCTAGTGCCATCAGTAGGGATGCCCCTAGCCCTACTAGTAGGTATATTATCATGCAATCTCACCTTTATCCCTCTTTGCAAGTACGACTGCTTCTATCAATAGTGCACCAAATGCTATGAAGGCTATAATGACTGCGAAATAATACTTTGTATGTATAAGGCTGAGAATACCCTCTAGGCTGGGCTTTGGCGTGGTTTGTTCTTGTCCTCCTAGTATATGTAGGACTTTGTAAGTAAGGGGGGCAAGAGCTATTAAGCTCATGACACCAGCTATTACTGCCGTGTTATAATATCTTTGTTCAGGCTTGAGCGGTTCACCTAGTAGTGTGACTGATATTATTATGAATAATACTGCTGCGCCAACATATACTGCTGCCTGAAATATTGCTACAAGCGTGTACCCGAGGAGAGCCATTATACTAGCTGCGAAAAGAGCTGCTAATGCAAGATAAACTGCTGAGTATACGAGAGACTTGCTCTTAACTACGAGGAATCCGAATACAAGCATGCCTGCTATTGATGCTAAGAGTGAGACAGTATACATTGTAGCGTGTATATCCATAATTAATCACCTCACAGGCTTCTTAACTAGCCCTTTATCAGGGTCAATCAAGTATTCTATGGGAACTCCCCTCTCTAGCGTAGCCGGGCTAACAGGTTCTTTCTGGAACTCCTCGAATGTTGGTTTTAGCTCTTCTAACCTATAGTAGCCTATATCATGTACAGGCACGTGCCTTAATGCTTCTACAGGGCATACATCGACACATAATCCACAACTGATACATCTCTGATAGTTTATTATAGGCCTGTTAGTCTTAGCGTCCAGCTTGAACATCTTCATAGCGCTTGCTGGGCATATGCGTGCACAGCTCGCGCACCCTATACACTTCTTATGATCAAGTACTATGAATCCCCTGTACCTGCTATGGAGGACTGAGTACTCCTCGGGGTATCTTAGAGTAAACCTGTTTGGTGCTATCAAGTACTTAAACCCTATTCCTATGGCTCTTAGCGAGGATGCTATTCTAACTGGTAGCGGTCTTTTATCAGGCATGGTCACATCCCTATAGGTAGTATCATTGCTTCTAGTATTCCTACGAGTAATCCTATGAGAGACAAGGGAAAGAGATATTTCCATGCATACTCTAGTGCCTGGTCTATCCTATAACGCGGGAACACTGCTCTCATGAACACTGTTAAAGCTGTCAGGAGAGTTGCTTTTATGAATACTATGATAGCTGGTATTAGGAAGCTTTGTATGAACCCAGTACCTGGCTCATAGGGATACCATCCGCCCAGAAACGCGAGCGCAAAGAATATGCTGTAGACATATGTCCTGATGTATGAGCCACCCATGTTTATACCGTATAGGAGTGCAGAGTACTCGGTGTATGGGCCAGCAACAATCTCCTGGTCAGCCTCGGGGATCTCGAACGGAAATCTCGATGTGGAGATAAGTATTGTTATAAAGAAGACTATTGCTGCTACGGGATTTAGTACCATGAAGGGCAAGGTGCTCCACTGCGCTCTAACTATGTCAACCATGTTGAGAGAACCTGCCATTAGAGCCACAGTTAATCCTGTTACTAAGATAGGTATTTCGTATCCTGTGATAAGATATGCTTCTCTCATCATGCCTATTGATGCAAACTTGTTATTACTAGCCCATGCAGCGAGTAGGGCGAAGATCCCTGGAAGCATGGATAACATGAGTGCTACAAGTAGCGTGTACTGGGGTGGTATGACATAGTAAGCCGGGTTGTCTGTTACCGGCAGTGCTGCTACAGGGAGTACCGACAATACGACGTAGAGTAGAGGCGCTATTATGAATTGTATCTTATCAACACTACGCGGAATTATTATTTCTTGAAGAGCATACCTAATCAAATCAGCTATTAATTGGAGAAATCCGCCAATACGAGGACTAATGTTTAGAGGCCCGTACCTCATTTGTACCCTAGCCGCTGCTTTCCGCTCGAACCATATTATGAATATCACTGCGCCTAGCGCTGCCACGAATCCTGGTAGTATTAGTACATGTAGTACAGGGGGCCAGGACAGTATCTTTATTATCCAGTCTAATACATTGCCTAGGCTTGCCACGGGTCTCACCTATCAGTTTCTGGCGGGAAGTAATCTATAGAGCCATATATGGCTGGTAGATCTGCCACCCTGTGGCCTGGGAGCACGTATTTGAATACCTTAGAGTTCTGGGCTGATGGCGTGACTACTCTTAGCCTATAGGGTTTTGTATCACCATGGCTCTCAAGATAGTATACTACTTCTCCTCTACTAGCCTCGACACGCGTGAATACCTTGCCCTTAGGGAGCTTTAAGAATATCATGGCAGGCGGTATTTTTACTCTGCCCTCCTCGCTAAGTATCTTCTTAGCTATGGGTGGCAAGCCTTTTGTAAACCTCTCATGCATTATCGGGCCATCAGGTATTTTCTCAACAACTTGTCTTATGATGTTAAGACTCTGCTTTATCTCTTCAACACGTACAAGTGTTCTCGCATAGCAGTCTCCTTCGTCACGATACGCTATCTCAAAGTCTATTTCATCATATGCTGCATAAGGGTATACCTTCCTCACATCATACTTTATCCCAGAACCTCTTAGAGTAGGGCCTACAACGTTTATCTCCACTGCCTTGTTCTTAGAGATAACACCTACATCTACGAGCCTAGACCTAACAACAGGGTTGTCCAGGAACATCGCCTTGTACTCTTTAAGTCTTTTCTCCATATACCTAACCGCTTTTAGAGCATAATCTTTGAAATCTTGTGGGAGATCTCTTCTGACACCACCCGGTATGGAGTAAGTATGAGTAAGCCTCTGACCAGTCAATCTATCAGCTAGTTCAAGAAATACTTCTCTATCACCAAACGCCCACATGTACCAGGTTGACATACCTATTTGTACGCCAAAGATCCCCATACCGTACAAGTGGCTTGCTATCCTGTTGATCTCCGACAACAATACTCTCAAGTACTGTGCTCTTGGAGGCGGCTCTATCCCTAAAAGCTTCTCAATAGCTAGTACGTAGCCGAGAGAGATATTATGAGCATCTAGTATAGCCATGCGCTCGAGTAGTGGTATTCCCTTGATATACTCCCTGTTCTCAGCAAGTTTCTCCATGGTTCTATGTACATAGCCTACATCGGGGTCGGCATCAACTATTATGTCACCGTCAACATAGAGTATTATCCTCATATGACCTGAGCTTGGGTGCTGGGGTCCTATAAATACCTCTAATACTCCTCTCTCTACTTCTTCTACCTGGAAACCTGCTGCTCTAAGCTGTTTAATATCGTTTCTCAGTTCTTGGCTGTACAATGAATATCCCTTCCTCTTTTACTATGAAGTCTTTCCTCATAGGATGCTTCTTAGCTAATTCCTCGTCTAGTAGTAGAGGACGGAGATCCGGGTGGCCCTCGAATACTACGCCGAACATCTCGTATGTTTCTCTCTCCCAGAAGTCTACGCTTTTCCACACGTTATACAAGCTTTTAGCGGTAGGCTTGGCTCTCGGCACATCATAAGCTAGTTCAACTATAACACCGAAAAAGTCTTGGTTTAGGTACGATGATATATGATATAATATCTCAAATCTCTCCTCCTTGATGTAATCAACAGCTGTTACTGATTTCACATGATCGAATCCTAGCTTTTTGAGCTCTTTAGCTATTTCTAGAACGTTCTCACTCGTAGTCTTTACTCTTATGAAATCCCCTACAATAGCAAGCTCTATCACTTTATCCTTGAGAGCAGATGCTAGTATTTTGTATACATTCTCAACTCTTTCTTTAAGACCCATTGGGTCTCACCTTTTCTCAGCTCTCTGCTTTCTTTTCCGGATAATTAGTGCCTCTGACTATTTTCTTGCTTGCATCATGTTGTTTTCTTATCTTCTGTTGTAGCATGATAATAGCTCTGGCAAGAGCTTCTGGTCTAGGCGGGCATCCCGGTATAAAAACATCTGCTGGGACTATCTCCCATGGTCTGACAATGTTATAACTATTATAGAAGAGGCCACCGTCAAGACCGCAGGCGCCCATTATTATAGCGTATTTGGGATAAGGCATTTGCTCCCAGACTATCTTTACAGCGCGAGCCATTTTTCTCGTAACGGTACCTTCGATTATTATCAAGTTACACTGTCTCGGAGAGTGGAATGGAAGAGCACCATAACGTTCAGCGTCGAAGCGGGGACTCCATGTTGCGCCAAACTCGCATCCACAACAAGATGTTGTTAAGTGGACAGGCCAGAGAGAAAACGCTACCGCCCAGTCAACAAAGGATTTCAGAGGAGTTTTCTCGATAAGCCATTTCTTAGCTGCTTCTGCCGAGCGCTCTAGTACTCCTATTAATGCTTTGCCACTGGCGGTTTTGCTCATTCATGATCACCATTTCCATTCATCAATGCTTTTTGCAAGCCGGTAAGCATACAGGAGTGGTGGGATAAAGAATGTGACAAGGCAGAGGTATAAGAGAAGTGATAGAGATGTTGATGCTTTGAGGAAAGAGATAAATGCCAGTACGAGTACGGGTTCTGCGGCTAGGAATAAAAGCAGGAAGCCAAAGTATTGCATACCTAGAGAGATTCTTGCTCTACCGGATGGAGGGTTTCCGGCTTCGTATCTTTCGTGTTTTAAGCCTTCAGGCTCGCTTGGGAGAAGTATTCTGAGTACATAGATAACTATGAGTAACAGGAGTATTAACGCGAGCGGGACAATTGCTATCCCGAAGACTGTTCTCAGAAACACGCTTGGCGCCCCTCTAGCCTACACATGTAATGGCTTATAAGCTTTAGGCTTTTGTTGCACGTGTTGTAACAAACTTTCGCGCTATGTCTAGGGAAAAACCTGCTTTTGAGAGTATAATGTCTGCTTCTCTTAAGTATCCTCTTGCATGGAATAATAGGAACTCGAACTCCGGTGGGGCTAGGCGCACAAAGTTCTCGCCTATTTGCGCTATCATAGAATATCTTGCTAGCTTGGAGACATCTATATCACACCAGGCCCCCTGATACTTGATGACAGGGTTTATCAACAATTCTACCTCAGCGCCTCTTAGCACGCCCCTGAATTCTAATCCTTTCACATTCTCTTCTACAACGTTTTCAACAGGTTTAATGCCTATACTTAATGCTTCTTTTAATGCATCAGCATTATTCTTGTTAGATACTAGCGTGAATCTCTTCAGTACCGCACCAGGGATTTTAATTCCTTGCAACATGAGGCTTAATGGTCCTGATAATACAAAATCAGCGTCCTTAAATCTGGCTCTACCTGCTATCATATCCAGCATGTGGAGAGCGTCGACAAAGTCGTTCATACTCATTGCTCTCAGCGTATTCCTAGTATTGGCTAGTGTTGTTAAATATTATTATTATTTATTATTATTAAAATTTTTCAGTTCTGAGCGGTTGTAATTGATGTTTCTGAGAACCTACTTAGAGGCTTATGAAGTCCTCAGGCTTCGGAGGCGATAGTGGTAAGCCTTTTCTCTCACGTATTTTCCTTACCAGATCTAGTAGCAGAGAATCTGGTACGGGAGCCCATCGACTAAACTCTGTACCCCAGAAGGCCTTGCCAGCTGTTGCCCCTCGTAGTTCGCTTGCTAAGTCGAAGCTCTCGGCAACAGGTATTTCTGCTATAATTCTAGCAATAGGCCCTGACTGTGTGACAGTTACGATTCTTCCACGCTTCCTACTTATGACTGCTGTCACAGCACTCATGTAGTCCATTGGTACTCTAATATCAAGCTTCTGGAGCGGCTCAAGCAGTGTAGGCCTAGCGCTTAACATGCCAGCAAAGATAGCATTTCTCACAGCAGGATATAGCTGTGCAGGTCCTCTGTGTGCTGGGTCTTCGTGTATTATAGCGTCGTGTAGTACAACTTTTACGCCTCTTACAGGCTCTGCTGCTAATGGTCCTTCTCTCATAGCAAGTCTAAAGCCTTGTATTATTGTGTCTTTAACTTCTCTTAAGTGTTGTAGACCAGTTGTTAGATCCACGAAGACGTTTATGTACTCGTCTATAGTCCATATACGTCTTGCCTCGTCGTAACTCCACCCAGCCTTGTCTCTGAGAATCTTAGCGCGTTCTCTAAAGTCCATGTCATCCGTGACAACACCGTCTTGTATAAGCTTTATAGTCTCCTCATCTAGAGGAGCAACACTTATGTATAGTTTGTTATGCTTGTTAGGCGACTTCCCTTCAAATACCGGGCTCTTATCCCTGACACTCTCACGATATACTACTATTGGGGGAGAAGTCTTTACTTCTAAGCCATAGTTCTCTTTTAACAATGTTAACGCTATCTCTATGTGTAGCGGGCCCATGCCCGATATGAGGTACTCGCCAGTCTCTTCATTGACTTTGACAACCAGGTTGGGGTCCTCGATGCTGAGCTTTCGTAGCGACTCTATGAGCTTGGGTAGGTCTCTTGTATTTACAGGTTCTACAGCTACAGTGACAACGGGTTCTGAGACATACCTTATTTTCTCGAATGGTACCATAATATCCTTGTTCTTTATATCAACAACAGTCTCGCCAGCCATTGCCTTGTCAAGACCTAGTGCCGCACCAATATTGCCTGCAATGACTTCGTCAACTACTTCACGGTAGGGGCCCATATAGATACTTACCTGGAGTACCCTCTGCTTAGCTCTAGTGTTAACAAGCCATACCTCTGTGCCTGGCCTGAGTGTGCCAGAGAGTACTCTACCAGTAGCTACAAGTCCTGCATGAGGGTCTATTCTCATATCGTTTATTAAGTAGACTAAAGGCCCGTTGGGATCAGCATTTAACATTGCCTGACCTATCTCAGAGTTTATGTCTCCTCTCCATATCTTTGGTATTCTGTACTTCTGCGCCTCTACAGGATCGGGGACGAAGCGTACAACCATGTCGAGGAGAGCAACATGTAACGGTATCCTCTTAGCTAACTCTTCCACGCCTTCTTTGCCCTTCTCATAAGCTTTTATTATATCAGAGATCTTGAGACCAATCTTTTGTGCTATAGGTACAGTAAAGCCCCACTTCTCCTTAGCTGATCCAAAAGCTACATGACCAGCTGCAGGATCTAGTTTCCACTTATTCTTAAACTCTGGGTCAGCATACATGTCTATTAACATGTTGATATCTCTGATTATCTCGACAAACCTGTTCTGTATACCCTGCGGAGTAAGTTTCAACTCTTTGATGAGCCTATCGACTTTGTTGATAAATAAGAGAGGTCTAACTCTCTCTTCTAGTGCTTGGCGAAGCACTGTTTCTGTCTGTGTCATAACCCCTTCCACGGCGTCTACGACAACAATTGCTCCGTCAAGTACTCTGAGACTACGCGTTACTTTACCTGAGAAGTCCACGTGGCCTGGAGTATCTATCAGGTTTATCAGGTATGGTTCTCCCTGATACTCGTGGTAGAGGCTTATGTTTGCTGATTTTACTGTTATACCTCGCTTCTGCTCAACAGTTAGGTAGTCTAGGGCTAGTGCTTCGCCAGCGACTTTGGGCGAGATGATACCAGCAGCTGCTAATAGCGAGTCCGAAGTAGTAGTCTTGCCATGGTCTACATGAGCTATTATACCTATGTTTCTTACTCTCTTTAGATCTCTCATTATCTTTACAATGTCTTCAACAATCTTGTACCTGACCATGAGAGAGCACCACTCCTCATACCACTATCTAGGGATTATTGACTACTATGCTATACCTTTGAACGATTACATGCACATGGGGTTATAAAGATAATGATTACCTAAGAAAAAGCTAACTGAATTCGTCTAAGCTTATCTCTCTCTTCTTAGGAATACTTGAAGAGAAAGGCGTCTTCAATACTCTGACAATCATGCGGGCCTTCGAATCTCCTATCCCCTCTATCTTTGATAACTCAGAAGCCGAAGCAGTGAATATTCTCTCCAAAGTACCGAATCTCTCTAATAGTCTGAGAGCTGTTCGTGGACCCACATAAGGCAGGCTTTGTGCTATATATAGTTGCCATTCTGTGATTGAAGATAACCTAGGCTTCTTGTGGATAATCATCCTCGTAGGTGCACCGCTCTGGGCTTTCCTAGCTATTAAAGCTATTAGTTCTGCGGACTCTTTTGCTGAGGCCGAGTACAGTATCCTGATATTATAGTCTAGCGAGACAGCTGCTAAGGCTGCGTTAACCTGTTTTCTCCTAGATGTTATGAAACCTATCTTGCCGAGATCACCCTCTACGATTATGATAGGCGTAGTGTAAGCCTCGCTAAGCCTCTTTGCTTGCTCAAATAAGCGGCCATCGAAAACACTTTTTACAAGATCCTCTACACTCTTTCTTTCAATAACAACTTCTTCTCCTACAAGGTAATCGCCAACGCTGAGCTGTTTATAAAGGATATAGACGCCCATCTTGGAGAGGTACTGGGGGACATTAGACGCGCGCTCTCTTTCGTCAACATATACTCTTAATTGTCGCTGACCCATTCATACCTACCCGGAGAACTTATATCTCTCTGATAGTCATCCCTAGGCGTGAAGCCATATCTTTAACCATATCTCTTGCAACATCTACTAATTCCCCCCTAGACATCTTAAAAGTAGCGGCTGCTGCAAGCACATGTCCTCCCCCGCTACCCCCGATTTTATCCGCGAGTTCCGAGAGAAGAGCTGCAAGGTTGATGCCTAGCCTCTCAGCAGTGCTCTTACGCGCTCTAGCAACTATTCTTGATTGTTTCTTATCACCTGATACCACAAATGCTATGTCAGCGCCAAGCTCTATCAATAACCTTGCTACAGAAGACTCATACGACCCAACATTAGTAAGTACTATTATGATGTCCTCGCCCAGCCTGTATATTTCTAGCCGTTGTAATGCTTTAAGATGGGCTATACGCTCAGAATACTCTTGGGGCGGCGGAGCTAGCGCTGCTAGGGCATTACTGTAATCGGCGCCACACTTATCAATAAGATAATACACTTGGTTAAAAGTATCTGGTACGACATTCAGAAACCTACGGCTATCATAAAGTATGCCTGATAGAAGAAGCGTAGCTATACCTGGTGAGGGGCAATAATCAAACATGTTATATAAAGATGATATTATCTCTGAAGCCGATGGTCTACTAGCCTGTATCATCTCTATTACAGCTTTTCCTATGAGATCACCGGTATCATGGTGATCTATGATTACTAAGCCCTTAACCGTCTTATCAATATAGCCTGATAGCTCACCAACGTGATAACTAGAAGAAGTATCAACAATTACTATTACACAGGAGTGCGGGTCAGGAACCATTCTTAAATCGTGTGTCTCGAGGCCTATACCGAGTTTTGATAACATTCTCTTGGAGACAAGACTTATCCCCTCTGGTACGTACAGGTACACATCTCGACCTATCTTCTTCTTACATACAGTCTCAACCCATGTACTAAAGCCTATCATAGATGCGACAGCATCTGGATCTGCATTTCTATGAGTAGATACTATAATACAATCACTGCTGCTAAGGAGTTCTACAAGCCTAGTAGCTATATTCTTAGCATCGTTTTTAGGCATTTTAGTCATGAGTACTTCTCCTAGCATATTTTTTAAGCAGGTTCTCTATTTTCTTCTCAGCCTCATCAAGTGCTCTCTCTATTATCTCATCATAAGATAATCTGCCTGGAAAATCACCTATTATTGCTAAGTCAAGGTCTAACTCTATGCTATCCCTTTTTTTCTCCATAGTGATTATAAGATTATAGTCAAAGATACGTGTATCTTTCACGTGTCTCCTAATTACTTTCCGTATAGTCTTCTCAGCCTCGTTAACAATTGCTTCTAGAGTATCTGTATCTATCTCACCCAGCTTTAGTGAGAGTCTAGTAGTTGAGCGAGGAGCTTCCTCTCTGTTCATAACAAGCTACCTGGTATAACACTACTAGGGTATCCATAGCCCAAAACTTGTGTGACTATTCTTCCCAGATATAGTCTAATGCTTTTATGGTTATGGTAACGATGATATATCAAATTTCGAGTTAACAAAGATGAATGTACATCCTAATGTCTACTGACTACCACTCTGAGTCTGAAGCCTGCTTGCAACCTGTCTGATCTTCTTCTGGAGATCCTGAAGCTGTGACCTAAGAAGCTCTTCCTGCTTTCTCAGAGCTTTTACTCTAAGTTCCAGTATCTCTTTCTTATCACTAAGCTCTTCTATGACTTTCTTCTTATCAACCCTGTACATTATTGATCCTAATGACTTGTATACCGGGGTTGAGTCATCGAGTTTCTCTAATTCTTCTAGAACCCTGGTTGTCTCTTTTAGTTCATTTTCTACGGTGTTCCGCTCAGTAGCTACAGCGGTATATTGTTCCTGTAGTTGCTGATACTTTATGAGCAAGTGTTGGAGTTCAGGAGGGTATTTCTCAGCTACCACTCTTTATACTCACCTCTTTATCTAGTTGTTTAATGGTATTAATAATCGAGTATAAAAGATATATGTGAGAATTAAATAATGCTCTTGCACGACTTATCCTATCAGCTTCAATGGTTATACATATTCGTGTACCAACAAGTCTTACATCCACACTTCCCTGACCAAATATACTTTTTGCCTCTGGGACCAGTGCCTTCAGCAGCGATTCTGCTATTTCTCTGCTACCTACGTCTATACACCCACTTATGAGGATCTTTGCTATGGCCAATGGTCTTCACTCTCAGTATCGGTCCAGCAATCTTCTTGTTAGCGCTACTTATGAATCTTATTTCTAACACGCTTCTTCTAGGAATAAGCTCTATAAGTATATCATATTTTCTACTCGGATCAGCTATCTCGACATCTAGTATCGTAGATAATTTATCCACTGCCTCGAATAACAATGGGTCATCAGGCACTTGTAGAGCGATACTCTCTACTCTCTTAACAACTGTGCTCTCACGTAGCTCTCTACGAAGAGTTAGCCCCCAGAGTGTCATAAAGTGATAGCTACTAGCATCTGGCTCGTATGGTTCAGCAATAGGGTCTCTGCTAACGACATATATTTTTAATAATGACGGGTTTCCTCTCGCCTGCTCGCATATTATTATCCTAGTAGCCTTGAGTTCTAATGCTTCTAGATAGAGATCGCTTATTGTCTTCTTACCACGTGTTATCTTATGGGCTTGGGGGAGAACCTCGGCTAATTCTTTGACAAGGCTTCGCAGTCTTTGCGAAGGCCTACGAGAAGTAGTAATTATATATGGCATTGTAGTCAACAAGTACTGTTTAAAAATAAACCTACTTTGTCGTTATGACACCAGAGAAGTACTTGTTTAAACCAGTATTAGGAACATATGCACCGCCAGCCCACTGCGCACCACACTTCCGGCATTCCCATAATCCGACACTAATTCGTCTAACATACCCTTTCGCGCCGCATAATGGGCATTTATGTGGCATGTACCTACGCTCTAGTACTTCTTTTACTCTCTTCCTAAGAGTAGCTCCATATCTAGCACCATACCTACCAGCTATGCCAACTACCTTTGTGCCTCTGCCCATTTGCTTCTACCTCTCTACTCCTGGCTATGATTACTTAGGATATTATCAATTTTTTGGTGTAGCTCCTCGCCTTTCTCTAGTGCTATGTCTATAATCTTATCCATATCAGCTAAGGGTATTGATGTCATGCCCATCTTCTGTATACCGGCTATTTTTTTATCCCTAGAGACTGCAATGAATATCCTCGTATCAGCTATGCTTTCCTCCTCTAGGTTAGGGTCTACAACGTAATAATTCCCTATCTTAGCGATAGTTATACTCACGACTCTATCATTTATTTTTAGTCTCTCTCCTCTTACTTGTTTATCAAGAATTATCTCGTCGTCTTCCACCTTATAGCCTGGAAGACGAGTATCTAGTAGTGCGAGCATTGAGGCAAGCATTGAGGCGTCGTGTAAGTTACCATCATGATTCAATATGTACAAGTCTATCCATACTCCTAGCACTCTCTTCCCTGGTATCACTGCCAGGCTCTCAAGATCAACAACATTTAGTTCCCTAATACTTCTATCAATGACTCTAGCAAGCTCAACAGCGTTCTCGTCTGGAGGGCCTGGTTCAAAGCTTGGTGATGCTAATGGCACGAACTCAGCGTTAACCATTAAGAGTCCCTGGTTAGGCGTATCAGGGAAAGGTGTTCCTGGCTCTATTTTAACGCCGGCTAAGACTATTGTTTCTCCAAGTTTTACAAGAGCTGAGCCCTCAGCCTTATTTATGTACCTTAGTTCTACCCTTATGTCTCTGAAGTCCTGTAAGCCTCTACCATCTATCCTATTACCTTTCTCCAGCAGCGATTCTATTGTGCGTCTCTGAAGTATTGATACCACAGGTTTCTGGAAAGTAGTCATAGACATTTCTTACTCACCTCCTAATTCTAGATATTTCTTTCTAAGCGTCTCTTTCTCCGCCTCATATATTTTCAGGGCACCTTTCCAAGCCATATCCATGGCTTCTTTAAGCTCTTGCGGAGTTAGCACTCCATTCAGCTGGAACAATACTATTTCACCTAAGGCTGGGAGGAAAGCTATGGGCATGTCTGCTTCACCATAGTTATCCTCAACCTCATCTATGTCAAGTACTAGTGTTCCATTAACTTTCCCTACAGCTACTCCAGCTACTAGGTCTCTCATAGGTATACCAGCATCTGCTAGAGCTAGAGAAGCTGCTATTAATCCTGCTATTCTTGTACCACCATCGGCTTGTAGTATCTCAATGAACACATCTATTGTTGTGCGTGGGAACAATTCTGTGAAGATGACCGACTCTAGTGCTTCTCTAATAACTTTTGATAATTCTACCTCTCTCCTAGATGGCGCAGGTGATTTCCTCTCCTTAGTAGAGAAGGGTGCCATGTGGTACCTGCATCTTAGGACTGCTCTACCGGGATGTGACATGAATTTAGCAATAGGTTCTCTGGGCCCATATACAGCTGCTACAGCTACGGTGTTGCCCATCCTGACATAGCTTGATCCATCAGCATTACTGAGTACTCCTACTTCAAACTTAAAAGGCCGTAGCTCATCGGGCCTTCTACCATCATGTCTTAAACCATTTTCGTCTATAAGCTTGGGTTTCTCATCGCCAGTAGTCATTTTATCAAATACCTCTCTCACTTTTTTCCTTCATAATAAATTCTCTAATCCTACTAGTTAGCCCAGATGTATGGGCTTCTAGTTCTATCTTTTTGATAGCAAGTGTAAGGATATCCTCTAGCTCTTTACTAGGACAGGATATCCATATACGACCATTTTGCCCGACAACTATGTCACATGTAGTCTCATTCTTTAACATTGTAATCATAGATCCTTTTTTACCAACTACACGCGGGATCCTTGATGGTTTAATCTCTATGACCTTGCCACCAGTTATCCTGCCCAAGCCCTTCTCTTTTATTGTAAGCATTGGTGGACGGGAACGATCAAACCCTATTATTTTAGCAACTATGTAGTCACCTACAGAAAGATACCTTCTTAAATCATCATGTATCGGGTTGAACTGTTTATGAAGAGCTTCATTAGCATTAAGAATGGCTGTGTAGGGAGAATTTATGTCAACCTCCCAATGAGTAAGACCAATATCTATTATCAATCCTATAACGATATCATCTACGCGGGGAATATAAGGGCCCTCAAGCGGTATAAGATCTACTTCTTTGTTATCTACAATGTGTACTAGGCCACATATAGTTGAGAGGATCTTGCCACAGACTCTTGTTAAGTATATGCTCCTAATCTTTACCCCGCTAGCATCCTCCGCTATGACGTCTCCTGGCAATACTATGTCACGGTCTTTTACGTGGAATTTTACCATAGCACATCACTTGAAGACCTTAGATTCTATTTTAGCTGTTCCATTAGTTAGCTTATTGATTTTCTCTATAACCTCGGTCTGCATACCAGCTGGGATTTCTAGCTCTGCCTCTAGGGAGCCATCACTCTTCCAGTTGGTGCTCTTCAACTCGCCTAGCCTGGCGAGTTGAGAGTATGCTCTACCAGCATACGTGGCTGGGATACTTACTCTTAGAACCGCGCGAGCTATTCTTATGGGCAATATTCTGCTTATAGCCTTTATAATAGCTAGTGCTTGTTCTTCAACACCTTTAAACGGGTCTATCCCTACGCGGGCCTCGGCCATTGCAGTTTCTATTCTGGCAGGGGGTATGGGAAGGCCTGTGCGTGGGTCAATAGCGTTTCTAGATATAAATGATATTATCTGCTTCTTTTTCTGTTCAACAAGTCTTCTACGTTGCTCCGCAGTTAACTGTATTTCGCCTTTCTTGAGTATCTCAGAGGCTACTTTTCTTATATCATCTGTTCCAAATACTTTTACGAGTGCTTCAGGCGATGCTTTTAGACCTTTTCTAGTATCTTTGTAGACAAAGTCTCCTACCAGTACATCGTCTATGTTTATCTTTTCCCCAGACTTGAATCTTAGCGCTTCTTCTGGTTTAACCAGGATCTCGAAACGATGTCCTTTGAACTCATATCTAGCTATGACGTAATCTCTTGAACTCATTACCCACGCTCCCCGAGTTTGGTAATATACTCTTCTATTTCTTGAGGAGATAGTTTCCTGAACGCTTTATCTTTAACAGATATGACTCCTATCTCAGCATACTCTGGGCTAAGCTTCTCTTGGCCAAGCGACTTCTTTAAAGCTTCTAGTCCTAGCAAAATACCCTCCTCAAGGCTTATTTCGTACTTGTAGTTCTTCTCTAAGAACTCGTTTACAGCCTGGCCTCCTATTCCTATGCCTATAGCATTATAGCTCCAGTACTGGCCGCTGGGTTCCGTCATGAACAGCCTAGGCCCTTTACTATCAACCCCGGCAAATACTAGTGCTACACCAAAAGGTCTGACGCCGCCATGCTGCGTGTATGCTTGCTTAACATCACATACTAATCTGACCAAGTACTCTAGCTCTATAGGCTCTCCGTAAGTCACCCTATAGCGTATGGCAATAGTTCTTGCATAATCTATCAATATGCGCCCATCTGATCCAAAACCAGCAAAGCTGGCACCCACATGGTCGTCTATAAGGAAGATTTTCTCAATACTATCAATGTCTATTAGTGGTAAGGGCTTCCTCTTCTCAGCTATTAGTACTACTCCTTCTTGAGTCTTAACAGCTATTGTTGTCCATCCCTTTCTTACTGCTTCAAAGGCGTACTCCACCTGATACAACTTGCCATCAGGAGAGAATATTGTAATTGCCCTATCATATCCCATAGCTGGTGGGCCGAAAGCCAATGTCTCTTCCGCCTCACAAATACTTTTTACTCACCACGTAGCCTTTCACTAAACGCATAGATTGTATCCTTAATAACGTTTTCATCAAAGGAAACTAGTTGCAATAGTCTGGATACAACTTAATACTTGTTGTCATCAGTTCGTCGCGAGCTCTTCATCGATTACTCAGTAATGGAGCGGCTTCATCATCAAGATAAACTCAATTTCTCGAAAATTAATAAAGATGCCGAGTAGTGTAGATAGGTTACCTCACTCTTTGGTGGTAAAGAGGGTCTTGCAGGCTCTATTGAGAGAACCTGTTACACGTAATGGTATGACAAGGGTCTTAACCCCATTTATGCTTCTAATCATGCCTAGTGCTATAATGGCTTTATACCTGTACTCGTAAGAGACTCTGAGTATTCCTCTTCCCAGCCTCTTATTATACATAATTAGCTTGGCCCTTGATTCTGCAAGACCTTTCTCGCCATACAGTGCTCTTAATTGCCGTATGATCTCTTTTCCAACATCTTCTTCACTAAAATTCCCTGTGGCTACTTGGAACACTATGTAGCGTTTCTTTCTCTTTTTCTTAGCTTTTTTACTGATAAGGGCTAACTGGCGTCCACTCTCTATCGTCTGAATAAGCCTAGACAACATGCTCCGGATACTCTGAGTATTCCTCCTAAACACCTCTATTTGTCTCTTAGTCTTAAGCGACCAGTATAATGCAATAATAGCCGTACTCATTGCAGTAAACACTAGTATTATCTCAATAATCTCGACATATGACAGTATGTCTTATCACCTACCACAACTTGTTAATGACAATGGTATTGTAGATAGAAAGCTTAAACACATGCCTGGCGGTATATCAGCTAGATCGCATAATGATATACCTACATGCGGTGGGAAAAACTCTAGCCAACTAGTAGCATCACTACTTATTACTACTGGTATATCATAAGCTACTGATTTCCTAAGGCTATCAATTACTACTCTTAACCACTCGATACGCCTCCTATATAATAGATTCCTTAATGTTATCTCGAGTACGCTATTACTTTCTAGTAATAGTCGTTGTTCTGAGGAATCTATATGCCTACTCGTAAACTTGTTTACTCTGATAACACGTATCCTCTTATCTCTAGATGCCCATCTAAGCGTCTCCAAATTATTTGTCTCTACAGATATCAGGCTAAATTCTCTCAGGAAATCTTCACGTAAAATCTTCTTGACAGAGGATACGTTATCAGCAATAATATGGATTCTCTTAATTACGCTAATATTATCGCACTTCTCAGAGAACCTGGAGACTTTAATCAAAAACTCCGAGAGAGAATCTAATCCGTAAACGTGTGTGAATGCTATACACTTGTATTTAAGCATACCTAATAGTTTACAATACCTATCGATATCGCTGTCTTTAACAGGGGGTCTTATGGATAAGTCAACATAAAACTTCTTCATCCTACGAGACCCAGTCCCCTGAGTATGTCGACAACATTTTTTTCACGAAGAGCGCTCTTCTTGAATGTTACAACTATTTTTATAGAGTCGTCACTCTCATATAATCTCAGCCTACCTAAGTAGGCCTCCTGCTTGCTTAGTCTTAGGTATAGAGAGTTCTTATTTAGTCTTAGATTAAGAGAGGATGCTAACATGAATTTATCAGTATCTGTAAGCATTGATGCAAGATATCTAACAGTCTTCTCAGCGTGTTCTCCTACAAGTTTTACGGATAATAGCTCTATGGGATTGCCATGGTGGCCTCTAAATACCCTCTTTTCTACGCTTACCCTACTCCTCAAATCCGGGGGTAGTATGTTTTTTAATGCTTCTACAACCCTAGACTTGTCTTCCGTGGCATGTGCTACGAGAGACGCTGCCACTTCTTTCACATACAATATCATCATGCCTCATAAGAGCAAAGAGTTGTTACTCTATCTAGCTAGTATACGCTTATTCTCTTAAGTTAATTAATTGGTCATCCTAGATAAACGCTCCGCGACGACACATGGCTACTTGATGACGATCCAGGGTTCTATGGAGTATCATAGAGTAGAGTTGTTCTTAAGACAGGTTTCCCAGAAGGTCGAGGTCGTTAACAGATTATTAAAATTATTTCTCGGAGGGTACTATAAGGCGAGCGCCACGGCTTGCCTCGTGCCTCTTCTTTTCTTTCCTCTCTTTTGCCTTCTTGCGCCACTTGTACTTTGTAGTACCTTTTAGTCCACGGCTTTTTCTAAGACCTCTCATCTTCTTGCCAGCACTAGTGAGACCCCTAAATACACGACCTTTATTAGCTGGGCGCATTATCCAGTTGATCTCAGGATCACTCTTTATAGCTGGATGATGGGGGTCAACTAGTATAACCTCGTACCATTTGTAATTACCGTCTTCACCAACATAATAGCTGTTTAAGACCTCCATGTTAGGATATTTTCTAGCAGCTCTTTCTTCAGCAATTAATCTAAGGCTTTTAGCAGGCGAGTAACCATATATACCCATACGTTTAGGTCTTCGCCCCTTATTTGGTCTCTGCTTTCTCAGCCCTCCTTTCCTAACCCTAACCCTGACTATTATGAAGCCTTGCTTAGCTTTGTAACCAAGCGCTCTAGCTCTATCAGGCCGTGTAGGGTGTTCCACTCTAACTATCGCTGGTTGCTTCCGCCACTCTATTAGGCGCCGCTTCATTAATTCTCCCATTTCGCCCTCATAGGGTCTCTTCCACAGCTCCGCAATGTAGTGATACATCGATCTAGCCATTTCTATACATCCTTTTTACAATGATTACTCTTGGTGACTCGAGCTGAAAATATGATTGATCGTAGTCTATAAAGCTTTCTATAAGCTTATTGGGTACTGTTGGAAGTAGTTTATATTAGCGTGCTACACCATGCCCCCGTCGACACCATTAGTAGGCATTGTCGGTAAGACTAATGTTGGTAAATCTACGCTCTTCGCAGCACTAACCTTGACAACCGTTGAGATATCAAATAGACCTTTTACGACTATTGACCCGAATATTGGTGTTGCATATGTTAAGAAAAAATGTGTTCACAAAGAGTTTGGGGTAAAGTGTAATCCCGTAAACTCTCTATGTATCAACGGGTATAGATTTATACCTGTCAAAATTATGGATGTAGCCGGGCTTATACCTGGTGCGCATCAGGGCAAAGGCCTTGGTAATAAATTCTTAGATGATCTACGTAAAGCTGATGTCTTAATACACGTAGTTGATGCAAGTGGCTCTACAAGCCCTACGGGCGAGCCAGCAACTCCAGGTAGTTTCGATCCTATCGAAGATGTAGAGGCTATCGAGAAAGAGGTAGATCTGTGGTTTTTCAACATACTGTCTAAAGACTGGGACAAGCTTGCGAGAACCCTAGATGCAGGACGCATAGACCCTGTAACCCAGCTCGCTGAGAGGCTCTCAGGCCTATCTATAACAAAGACCCATGTGATTAAAGCATTGGAAGAGACTGGACTCGGAGGAAAAAAGTTCAGCTTGTGGAGTAGAGAAGAATTATTCGAGTTCGCGCAGTCTCTAAGACGAGTAAGCAAGCCTATGGTTATAGCTGCTAATAAAGCTGATCTACCTGAAGCCGAGGATAATATTAAGAGAATGAAGAGAGAGCTTAAGGATCGCATAATTATACCGACATGTGCTGAAGCCGAGTTAGCACTTAGAAGAGCTAGCAAAGCCAGGCTTATAGATTATGTCCCAGGAGACACTTCTTTCAAAATAGTTAAGCCGGAAAGGCTTACACCTGCCCAGCTAAAAGCTTTGGAGTATATAGAGGAGAGAGTATTTGAGAAATGGGGGACAACAGGAGTGCAAGAAGTCATTGATTCTTCTATATACAATGCGTTAAACATGATAGTTGTATACCCTGTTGAAGACGCTAATAAGCTTACAGATCACCACGGTAACGTGTTGCCTGATGCTTACCTGGTAAAGAAAGGAACTACTGCTAGAGAGTTGGCATATATGATTCATACAGACCTGGGTAAAAGCTTCTTATACGCTATTGACGCTAGGACTAAGAACAGGCTTGGAGAAGACTATGTTCTAAAAGATAATGATGTCATAAAGATAGTTGCCGGTATGCGTAGAAAAGCTTAGGATGACTACTTGTACCCGGCTACCTTAAAGTAGTATCCATCCTCTTTTCTGGGACCGAAAGCTCCTAATCCATGTTTTCTAAGCATCTCTCTAAGCTTCTCGGCTTCTTTACGGCTTATTTCATTGTTTTTCTCAAGAAAGTCTATTACCTCCTCGGCCTCCTCAATACTTTTAGCTCTTCTCAGAAAGTCTATAGGGCCGGGCATATAGCCCCTCCAGGGATCTACCCTGCCTTTTCCAGCACTAAAACTGAATACTCTTGATATACCTCCTTTCATCTCTCTGTATAATGCTGGATACTTTTTCTTGAAAGCTTCAATATCGTACTCAACCATTCAATTCTACACCTATTGTGCTAAGATAGTCTTCGAGACCACGCCTTAATAACTTATGGTTGACAGGGTAGAGATCAGCATATTCATGCCAGCGTGGGATTTCATCTAGTTTACCTAAGAGCTTATCGAGACCGAAACCCGTCTCTCTAACAGCTCTACGCCAGGCAGCGAGCCCGCCCCCGTAGAGACTCCACTTTCTCACGAGATCCGCACATCCGTGACTACACCTAGATAAAGCTACTTGAATAGCTGCTCTACGTGGATCATAGAATGATAACCTTCCATATAACCCGGCTAACTGGCTACGAATATAATTGAATAACCGTGCTAATCCCCTATGTCCTCTGAATGGAAGCCATTGTAGCGGTGTATAGGGTTTAGGCATGAACGGGTTCACTGTTACACGTAGCTCTTTACCCTTCTCTCTAGTTATTCTTGCTAATCTCTTTATAAGCAGGATAGTGTCATCAACATCTCTCTTTTCCTCGCCATAAAAACCGGTCATGATGTATAGTTTTATGCTTGAAAAATCCAGGTCAATAGCTTTTCTCACAGTATCCTCTATAAAGTCTAGTGGTATATACTTGCTTATTGCCCTGGCTAATCTCTCCGAGCCCGTCTCCGGGGCTAACGATACAGTTCTCTGCCCGCCTTCTCTCACTAGTCTTAGTTTGTACTCGTCTAGCGTAGCCATACATAGTGATGGAAGAGAGTATTTTAATGATAGATTTCTCGAAAACTCTAGAATATGTATTGACTCCGGGTGATCAAAAAACGAGAGAGCAAGAAACGTTATCTTATCAACCTGGTTCTCAGAAACCCCTTTTTCAATAATATTAGTTAGAGTCTTAAAGCTACGTCCTCTCCAAGGCTTTGTTATATAGCTCTCCATGCAGAATCTACATTGTCTAGGACAGCCCCTAGAGACTTCTACGAGTAATGTACGCCCCCACAGGGGTTTGGCTTCAACGGATTGTAATTGTCGTATTGAATAGAACGCGTTATCAAGATCCTCTACATAGGTTTTTGTTACGCGTCTCGAATACTTATACACAAAGACTCCTTTGCATCCAGCTAATGCTTCAAGCGCCGAGTCCTTACTCTTACCAGCTAATACTAGCAGTATATCTTTAAGACACTCAATAAACGGCTCTGCCTCACCAATAACAGCTGCATCAGCTAGGCCTTTAAGCGATAACGGGTTAGCTGTTACTGGTGGTCCACCTACAATGATTAGTGGTTTGACCTCCTCTGGCTTCTTGTACCTCATTATCAATGGAAGCTCTTTGTAGTCTAACTCGTAGTGTATGGGTATTAACAAGATGTCTAGGTCCAGTGGATCGCTACCAGTGTCTAGACTCGAATACCTATTATCTTCTCTGACTATTCTCTCAACAAACACATCCTCAATATTACAAAGCATGTAGTACAATTGATGGAAGACAAGACTGGATAATGCGAGGTCATACGTGCCTGGATAAACTACGCCTATTCTTTTCATGCCTTTTCGATACTTCTTAGCACAGAGGTTTTCTTGAGTCATAATACTTGTTACTCCTTTTTCCTAAGATCCTTCACAAACATTTCTTGACGACATTTTAGAATAGTATTTGGCGGCACATCCTCGTCTACCATGCAGCCTGGATATATCCATGAATATGAGCCTATTTTTACACCAGGGAATATAGAGACATTTATACCCGTTCTTACATATGCCCCAATAAATGCTCCGAGTTTCCTTCTTCCACTATCGATTCTCTTGCCTTTTATCACAACCTTAACTGTAGCATTATCAAATCTGAGATTAGCTGTTATTGTTCCTGCTCCTAGATTAGTGTATTCTCCGATTACGCTATCCCCTATATACGCCAGGTGAGAAGCATGTACATGCTCCATTACAACGCTTTCCTTTACTTCTACCGAGAATCCTATCCTTGATCCTTCACCTATGACGCTATAGGGTCTTATATAAGCGTGTGGGCCTATTTCTGCGTTTTCAGAGATATATACGGGTCCTATGATATATGTACCCGACTTGATAACAGCTCCTTCTTCTATTACGATATCGCCTTTTATAACAACATTCTCCTCTATTTCACCTTCTACACGCGGCTTTTGCCGCTGTAGCAACCATTTATTTATATCAATTATATTCCATGGCTTCCCCATCTCAACCCATGCATCCTGTGGTGCTTCAACTACTTTGATCCTCTTATGCCTACTCATTAATACTAGTGTCTCTGTAAACTCCCTCTCACCTCTCTCGGAGAAGCCTGTCTTATCAAGATAGTGTACAAGGTATGATGCATCGAATTTCCCAAGCCCGGCAAAGACTAGGCCTGGCCCTTTGTAATTAGTTGGTTTCTCTATTATATTATTGAGATAGTTAGCAGAATCTACTGCGAGTAAGCCGTAATCACGGGGATCAGTAACACTAATACCTATTATAGCATCAGTCCCGCTAGGTGTCTCGAGGAGCTTCTTTATAATCCATGGCTCGACTAGTATATCGCCATATACTAGTACAAACTCCTCGTTCAAGCCTGTGTGAGATATTGCTTTTTCAACAGCATCTGCTGTTCCGTCTTCTCCACCTTGTTCAACATATCTTACATGCACTGGGAGCTTACTAATGTATCTGGCCATCGCGTTTCTGATCTCGTCAGCCATATAGCTTATAACCACTATTATATCATCTACACCAGCTTCATGCATTGCACGTATTATCCAGTATAGCAAAGGCTTGTTAAGAACCGGGATTAGTGGTTTCGGCCTTGTCTCTGTGAAGGGTCTAAGCCTAACACCCTTACCAGCAGCTATTATTACTCCTTTAACCATTATCCACGCCCTCTTCTTGCAATTTCTCGTGTAAGAGTGTGGAGAGAGCTATGAGAGCTGATGTCATGGCATATTCTGTTGATATCGTAACGCCCGGCGCTATATCTATTATTAGATCAGCAAACCTATAGATACCTACTGGTATCCCTTCTCGAGAACCAAAGAATAAGTTTATGCGCCGCCTGCTCTTAAGCAGATCATAGAGTTTATCCCCAAGCTTGGAGATTGCTTCGCCCTCGGGCTCGAAGACTATTATTACATCGCCCGATCTCTCTCTTACGATTTGGTGTATATCTTGTATAAACACTGGTACCCTATGCACATCTCTACCATAGCTCTTAACTTGTATTTTATACCTACTCTCTATACCATCATATACTCCTCTCAAGAAGCTCATGAGTTCTTCTGCTTTAACGCGGCCTGATAAAGCAATAACTAATTCTCTTACTTCAAATGTCTGTGCAGCTCTGCCTATTCGCTCGCCCATTTTATACGATGCTTCCTCTGGTCCTAGGTATGGCATTTGAATTATTGAGAGCTTTCGGAAGAACTTGTAGACAGGATACTTGCCTGGCCTCATCTTCTTATACTCTTTACTCCCAGGCACAACAGCTATGTAGGCCTTGTCCTGTATTATCTCTACCCTGAAGACCCAGTCAGGATTACTTAGATCCACTACGGCATTTGTAGCTTTTCTTATACTATCACCGGTTATCACGTTAACATCAATACTTGTGAAACCATGCTTGCCCCTACGAACTGTTCTAACAGCAAAGGTCTCGCCGGGTTTTAGTACTCTCCTAGCAATCTCTGCAGTCTTAGACGCTATTTCTTGTGGATCTGCTCTACATACAGATTCTATAGGTATAACCTTGTCTGCTTCCGGTATTTTGTCTTCAATAAGTTTTGCAACCCTATGCGGATCCCCATTAACCATCACTAGTACTAGGCCTTTGAAGCCCCTGGGGGCCGGTATCACGTCTTCTATGGCTGGGTCTTCAAGCTCGTTTATGTATGATGCAACTATTCTCTCGTAGCCAAGCTGAGTCTTTACCAGTATATAGCCAGTAGTGTCTCTCATACCTAGTAAACCTTGATTTATAATCTATGATGAATGTGGTATAGCATGTACTATTAAAGAGTAACTAGAGATAAGCAGGGATTCAGAAATACCGGATTAATACAAAGTAAAAGAGCTATCGTTTGAACATCAAAGGCGATACAACTACAGCCTTCTTCGGCCCCTCAGGAGTTGGGATAACAAGTAGCTTAGACTTGTATATTTCTACTTTTCGTAACGGGTATATCTTCTTAGCATCATTGAATATTAGTGCTGAGAGCTTGCCAAACAATATGGCTTGTATTAGCTCGTCGAAAGTGAGCTCACGAGCAGCTGCTGTTATCTTCTCCTGCATTATTCTACGGATGGCTCTTTTTTGCGAAGTCTTAGCTCTATACGATGTAAATGCTGTAGCTGTTATTCTGAGGCCATAACCGTCTTTAGTTGTTATGTTAAATATGCCTTGAATCTTGCTACTCTTTCTCCTAGTTAACGACTTCATGTAGTCGCGTGAAAGCTCGTGGCCCTTAAAACGAGTATATGCTGTATCTCCCTCTACCTTCACTATCTGGAAGTATAGCTTTACATGTACTTGTGTAAAATCACCAGTTAAATCATACAGCGTGGTCTCAATAACTCTCCCTATGAGCTTGTCAGGGTCATCAGCAGGGGTACTGCCTAATACTGCTTGTCCAAATACTTCTGGTGCTACTATTGTATACCATTTTTTCAGCTTCCACTTATCCCTTACACTCGCACGCTGTCTAGGCATGTACTATTGCACCCTTTCTACTAGATGTCGCCCGGTATTTAGAAGCATATCAAAAACACCTTTTTATTTCTTCTCTTGAATATTCTTGAACGTCTCTAGTACGAGCTCGATCTTCTCCAGTATATCATCTACAGTGTTTCTAAGAGTAAGTATGTCTTTATACTCGGAGAGTATCGTATATACAAGTATCGAACCCTTCTTCTTACCCAGTCTCCTAGAGTAAATCTTGATGCCGGGCGGCGGATTCTTGTCATCAGGCTTCAGGGCCTGCTCTAATGCTGACGCAAGCTTGTCATCTGCTTCAAATATTAGTACAAACTTAGACTTGTTCATACGATCCAGCCTAAAGAATCTTAGCCACCGGTACTCTTCTTAATGTGTATGACGAGATCATTATCTACGCTTACATTAGGATGCGATATCAGCAATTCTAAGTCTTTTGAACTTAGTGCTTGAAAAGCTGTTGCAATAGGTGTACGTAGTTCGCTGGAATCCTCGTACATTAGAAGTACATTCTTCCCTAGCAAACCCATTTTCCGGAGAACATGGTCTAGTGTTATAGGGTACTCTCTTGCAGCAGGACATGTGGTAGAAACAGCTTTTACAGGGAGTTGAAGGCCTGGGATATCAACTATTTTTGGCTCCATAGATACTATTTCGTCAACGCATTCTATAACGCTCTCATATACATTATCATACCATTGTACAAGGAAGTGTCTAAAGGTCTTCGACAATATTGAAGCTATTAGTGAATGGTATCCGTTCTTATCTAGGAATAGTAGTAGTGAGTAACCAGTTTTTCTTATATCAAAGGATTCGCCTGTAATCATGGATTTATAGATCTTTCCAGCTATTTCGTAGGGTCTGGCAGTCTTCTTGACTTCTCTT
>CAZCAU010000013.1:2106-32109 GCA_964496855.1 uncultured Desulfurococcales archaeon | reverse complement strand
CTACCAGGATGACCAGCAATAACTATTAATGTCCCAGGAACAAGCGCATCAGCTAGGAGCCTATCGAGGCTGCTGATTCCGAATGAAAAATTCTTATTCATTATCCAAGACCAGCATGTTTCTTTTAATGTTCTCTTGGATGAAAAGTTTTTAAACCCTTTGGTCTAGCTGGGGACAAACCCGTCTGAGAGGCTAGATGTTTATCTCTACGTAGAATGGCAGTATTACGCTTAAGAGGAGCGTGATTATTGTTCCATGCATGAATGCTGTTAGCCTAAGTAGTGGATCACCTATTACCGCTATAACTGGCAATCCGGTATCCATCGTAGTAGCTCCACCCATAGTGATGGCTGGGTATGGTATCTTTCTAGCTAACAGAGGGTATAATAGTATGTGTAGAGTTTCTCTAAACATGTTGCCGAGAAAAGCTATGGCTCCAGCTGCTGGGCTTACAACGCTTAGCAAGGGCCCGGCAAGCGAGTACCAGCCAGACGCTATGCTAGAAGCTATTCCGATCCAGATATCCCAGTCTTGTATTCTTGAAATTATTAGTCCACCCAGTACTCCGCCGATCATTGTTGATGCTGAGAGAGCTATGCTTAAGAATAGTGCTTGTCTCGCAATATCCTGTAGCCATCCACGCATGCCTCCAATAGAGTAACTAGCTGTAAAGACAAGTACTAGTAGTAGATACTCTATGATCTTATTGCTTGGTGCTCGGCTGGAAAAGTATCCACAGAGTATGCCTATAAAGAAGAATAATGCGAAGAATAAGCTTGTGGTATACGAGGACTTCTTCTCGCCAACTCCTTGCCCCGAGGATTTGATAACTGGTGTTATCCTACGAGTAGTAATGAGTGCTATCACGATACTTGCAAGAGATGGTACTAGGGCAACAAGTACCGCGCCCACAGCTATACTTGTTATGTATTCTCTCGAAATACTCGTAGCTAGGCGTGCGCCAATACCTGCTATGAGAAGAGCCGCCGTGGCAAAAAGCGTCTTCTCAGAATACCTTAACCCCCTACCTCTAGCAGTATACCCGGTCATTATTCCTATCAATGCCGAGATTGTTAAGAAAACCGACAATAGTACCAGCTCCTCTAGGAAACTAATTACAAGTTATCCTTTAAGACCCGGAGAGCATTCTTGTATGCAATCTTCTCTAAGTCTTCATCGCCCAGCCCTGCATCTCTGAGCCGTGCTAGTAGCCTCGGTATATCATCCACGGTTCTAAACCCTTCAATCCTAGGCAACTCTAGTAATCCCAGGAAGTCTGTACCTATTGCTAGCATGTCTACACTATATGATTCATAAATGTACAAGTAGTGTTTCACCAAGTCATCTATACTAGGTTTAGACTCTGGAGGAGCAACAAGGGGCCCGATAGCCGAGATTCCTACCACTCCCTTGTTTTTATAAATAGCTTCTAGAGACTCGTCATCGATATTCCGATGACTATTAACAATCCTTCTCACATTAGTATGGCTCACGATTACTGGTTTCTTAGACACCCCTGTTACATCTATAATAGTGTTCTTACTAGCATGAGCAAGATCAATTATTATGCCATACTTGTTAGCCATCCTGACAAGTTCTTCGCCAGCGTCTGTTAACCCGTAATCCTTCCTAGAGTTACAAGCAGCTGCATACTTGTTTCCATAATTCCATGTAAGCCCGAGGCCCCGTAATCCTAGTTTTCTAAGTAGTTTGAGATCATATGGATCATCTATGCAGTCAGCACCCTCAATATGGAGTACTATGCCTATCATGTCTTTATTGGATAAGACTTCCTCGACATCGCTATAGTTCTCTATTATCTTAAACACCTTGTACTCGTCTACAAGTCTATAATATATTGAGAAATGCTCGAGTAGTAGTGATTGAGGCGAGCGGAAACCTATAGCTGGCAACCATACATTATAGAGTCTCCTAAGCCTTTCTGAGATACTAGGCTTAAAAGTCTCTAGTCCCGAAAACATTGCTCCGAAAACTATTTTGACACCAGCTCTCCTATACTTTGGGATATCAGCGTCTCTATTACTAATGTCTTCATCAAAACTACCTAGGGGGACTCCTCCACCGTGTACTATGAAGTATGTGGAAATATCCTCGTGCAGATCTACTACTGGTATAGGCTCCATGGTACCAAACCCTTGCTCCGGAGCTATTACATGGTCAGGTCATGGATTTTATACTTATCTTAAAGATGTGTGAAACATAGTAAAGCATTATTATTACTATAACAAGAAGCTTTAGATAACCTAGCACAGTTCCTCCACGCTTACCTGGTGTCAGTGATTGAGAATAGTGTTTAGAGCCGGTGCCTCTACCTCTGCAATAGTACTGCTAAGCAGTATGTTACTGGTAATAATAATAGCTGAGAGTCTAGGCGTGTTCACCCCTATAAATAATTTTGTAGAAGAGAGGGTAAGTACAGGGCACAACGCTGTAGCTAGCGCGATATCCGAGACATGTGGTCTAGCCCCAATGATTATTATAATCTCGTCTATCCTGGTCAACGACTACATGAGTTATAGGAGGATAAGATACGATACAATAAGCATGTTGATAGCCTTGGTAATAGGCTTGGTACTTGTAGATGTATTGAAGCTACTATTACAAGTACCAAGGCCCATCCCTAGAGCATCTTATGAAGAGAATATCCTCTTAAAAGCCGATCAGTACTCTTTTCCCTCAGGTCACACATTGAGAGCAACTATTCTCGCCTATTACTTTGGCGACTGGTTTAAGAAGCTTAGAATAGTATTTTGGCTATGGGCTTTTCTCGTCGCGTTATCTAGGATTATACTAGGACAACACTGGTTTAGCGATGTACTAGCATCTATTATCTTAGCTATCTGGGTCTCGTTACTTGCTAAGCAGGTTGTCAGAAGCATTATTGTTAAGCGTAAAAATGATTTATCCAGGCAATAATATTATATAACTGGGCCCTCGCCCGTGGACAAGCCCGTGTATACGGGCGTGGATGAGAACGGGGTCCGTCGGGCGGCGTTTACTTTTCTTCTCTAAATTGTTGTAATAGTTATGAGTAGAACTTAGCGGGCTTGTTATTGTAACAATGATTTCACCAGTTTTAAAACCATTACTAGTCTCTTATCTTAGAGTTGAAGGGTGAGATAATCTGATGCACAACCCTATTCGTAAACCACAGTATTACATTATCACTATGAGTATGATGCCAGTACTGAATAAGCAGTATTATTCTTCATGTTTGATCATGCTAAGAAAAGAATATAAGTAGTATTAATTCAGAAGTTGTGAGAGGCTACAGTTGTATATGAGCCCAGTACATGCTAAAGGGAGAGTCTGGCGGCTACAGTATTCTCACAACACCTTCTCTTCGTCGCCATGCTATACACCAAGCAGCTACCCAGCTAGCCCAGCGAATACAGGTGATCACATTGTCTTCTTGTAAAAGAGGCCTGCGGTCGGTGATTGTTCTTGAAAACGGTCTTGTTGTTCGTGGTTGTGGTTTTGGTGCCCCTGGTATCCGTGTTGGAGAGATTGTTTTCACAACAAATATAGTCGGGTACCCCGAGTCTCTCACTGATCCTTCTTATAAGGGCCAAATACTTGTTTATACTCATCCACTTGTGGGGAATTACGGAGTACCATCAAGAAAACTAGATTACCTAGGTATACCGTTAAACTACGAGTCTGATAAAATACAAGTCGAGGCATTTGTCGTAGCATATGAGACTAGTCCGAGCCATTGGGCCAGCACGTGTAGTCTTCATGAATGGTTAAAGGAAGAAGGAGTACCGGGAGTATCTGGTGTTGATACGCGTAGCCTGGTTAAGATAATTAGAGAAAAAGGAGTTATGATGGCTGTTGTAGCAGTATACCCGGAGAACGAAGAGGTAGATCTAGATGAGCTCTTAGCTAAGCTAGAAAGTGCTCCACGATACGATGATATAGATTATGCTAGCAGGGTCTCACCGCTAGAGCCAGTAATCCATAGAGTTCCAGGCGATGGGAAAGGCACACTAATAATAACGGATTGTGGTATCAAGTATGGGATTCTAAGAGAAATTCTTAGGCGCGGCTATGATGTTGTTAGGATACCATGTCATAGTGATCCCGTCAGGTACCTAGAAGAGTATAATGCTGTAGGGGTAGTTGTTAGTAATGGTCCAGGAAACCCAGTCTTGTTAAAAGACGTCATAGAGAATATAAGAGCATTGATAGAGTATAGAACCCCCTTACTAGGCATATGTCTTGGTCATCAACTCATATCACTAGCTCTGGGCGCAACAACATATAAACTCAAATATGGTCATCGTGGCCCTAATAAGCCTGTCTTAGATCTATCAAGGCACAAGTGTTATATTACTACACAGAACCACGGGTATGCTATTAATACCAATAGTCTGGAAGACACAGGTCTTAGGTTATGGATGATAAATGCAGATGACAGGACTGTGGAAGCATTAATTCATGAGAAACTACCTGTTTTGACAACACAGTTCCATCCCGAGGCGTCTCCTGGGCCTCTAGATACTACGTGGGTCTTTGATTACTTCTTAAAAATGGTGAGAAAGCGGTGAGAGAGAGTATTAGCAAAGTACTAGTAATAGGCTCGGGGCCTATCAAGATTGCTGAAGCCGCAGAGTTCGATTATAGTGGGAGCCAAGCTTTAAAAGCTGTGAGGGAGGAGGGTATAGAGGCTATACTGGTTAATCCTAATGTTGCTACTATCCAGACAAGCTACGAGCTAGCAGATAAGGTGTACTTAGCTCCTCTAATACCAGAGGTTGTGGCTAAAATTATTGAAAAAGAGAGACCTGATGGTATAATGCTTGGTTTTGGCGGGCAGGCTGCCCTGAGCCTGGGAGTAGAGCTCTATAACCGTGGTGTTCTCAAGAAATATGATGTTAGAGTCTTAGGCACGCCTATAGAAGGCATAGTCAAAGCTCTTAATAGAGAAATGTTTCGGAAAACTATGATCGAGGCAGGCCTCCCAGTACCTCCTAGTAATGCTGCCACGGATATAGAAAACGCACTACGTATAGCGGAGGATCTCGGATATCCGGTTATAGTACGTGTAAGCTTTAACCTGGGTGGACGCGGAAGCTTTGTTGCCTGGAGCAGGGATACTCTCAGGGAGAAGTTAGCAAAAGCTTTTGCACAAAGCGGTATAGGGCAGATACTAGTTGAGAAGTACCTGCATCACTGGAAAGAGGTAGAATTCGAGGTTGTCCGCGACAAGAAGGGAAACGTAGCTGCCGTGGCTTGTCTAGAGAATGCTGATCCCATGGGTGTGCATACAGGCGACTCTGTGGTTATTGCTCCATGCCAGACTCTTACTAATTATGAGTACCAGTTGCTCAGAACAGCTAGTATAGGAGTAGCTGATGCCATAAGCCTGGTAGGCGAGTGCAATGTCCAGCTCGCACTAGACCCGCGTAGTAGTGATAACTACTATATCATTGAGACTAATCCTAGAATGTCTAGGAGTAGCGCGTTAGCAAGCAAGGCAACAGGTTACCCATTAGCATACATCGCTGCAAAGCTTGCGCTCGGATATTATCTACACGAGTTACTCAACAAGGTAACTAATATAACGTGTTCGTGCTTTGAGCCCAGCCTAGACTACGTGGTAGTAAAGATCCCGCGCTGGGATATCGAGAAGTTCCTAGGAGGCGAGTACAGCGTAGGCTCTGAGATGATGAGTATAGGAGAAGTCATGGCTATAGGCAGGAACCTCTACGAGGCATTCCAGAAAGCTATCAGGATGCTAGATATCGGGGAGCCAGGCGTTGTGGGCGGGGAATACTATTACCAAGATGAACCCCTGGAAAACGTGATGGAGAAGCTTAGGAAGAGAGCGCCATACTGGCCCCTACATGTAGCTAAAGCTATACGTCTAGGAGCCAGTCTTGACGAGATATATGATGCTACTGGTATAGACAAGTACTTCCTCTACGTGATAAAAGACATAGTTGAACTAGAGGAGACGATTAGAGAAAAAGCAAGACAGGGAGAGCTAGGTACTAGTCTCCTCAAACAAGCAAAGGAGTACGGGTTTAGTGATAAACAAATAGCTATGATTATTGGGAAGAGCGAGCAGGAGGTCAGGGCTCATAGGCTTAGCAATAAGTTGAGACCTGGTGTTAAACAGATAGATACACTTGCAGCAGAATGGCCTGCATCTACTAACTACTTGTACATGACATACAACTCTATGAGCGACGACATACCGTACTCGAGTAAGACTGATAACGAGAAAATACTAGTACTCGGGGCAGGCGTGTTTAGAATAGGTGTCTCGGTAGAGTTTGACTGGGCAGTAGTTAATTTTGCTAAAGCTGCCCGGAGAAGAGGCTATAAGACAATAGTACTGAACTATAACCCGGAGACAGTATCTACAGACTGGGATATGAATGAGAAGCTATACTTTGAGGAGATTACACTAGAACGTGTACTCGACATAATGGATCACGAGAAGCCTATAGGGGTAGTGGTATTCGCAGGCGGGCAACTCGCAAATAATCTGGCTAAAAAGCTTCAAGACAATAATGTCCTACTCATAGGTACTAGTGGAACTAGTATAGATAGAGCAGAGAATAGAGCATACTTCTCGCAACTAGTAGAAAAACTAGGCTTGAAACAACCCGAGTGGACAGAAGCAGCTAGTATACGTGAGGCATTGTTCTTTGCAGAATCTGTTGGATACCCAGTCATAGTTAGGCCGAGCTATGTATTAAGCGGCTCAGCTATGAAGATAGCGTATAGTAGTAATGAGCTAGTAGAGTATCTTAAGAAAGCAGCAAAAGTATCGCCAGAGTACCCCGTAGTTGTCTCAAAGTTTTATGAGAATGCTGCGGAGGCGGAGATAGATGCTGTATCTGATTCTAAGAAAGTTGTGGGTGTGACCCTAGAGCATATCGAGAGAGCAGGAGTCCATAGCGGCGACTCAACAATGGTTACACCAGTAAAGAGCTTATCGAGCAACCTCGTGGACCAGATGCATGAAGCAGCTATTCGCCTAGCACTAGAACTAGGCATCAAGGGACCATTCAATATACAATTCATACTCAAGAATGGAGACGCATACGTGCTAGAACTAAACCTGCGATCAAGCCGATCAATGCCTTTCTCAAGCAAATCACGCGGAGTAAACCTCATGGATCTAGCAGCAGAAGCAGTGCTTGGAGAAGGGCTTAACATAGGCGTTAGAGACGAGTATACCGAGCTACCAGCTTGCGCATGGAGTGTTAAATCACCACAGTTCTCATGGGCTCAGCTTAGAGGAGCATATCCATCGCTAGGACCAGAGATGAAGAGCACGGGAGAAGCAGCTTCTACAAGCTGGGCATACGAGGCAGCACTACTTAAGAGCTGGTTATCAACACCACCAAATAAGCTACCCGGCATGGATAAAGCAATACTAGTCTACAGCGCTGTTGAGAAAGATCAGCAACTACTGGGAGAAGCAGCCAAATATCTTGATAAAACAGGGTACACGTTGTACACGCTAGAAGAGACCCCTATAAATAATCTAGAAACAATACCCGGGGGGCAGGCAGAGAAAATGATACTAGAAGGCAGGATCGGAATGATATTAACAAGTGGTGAAACACCCTGGCTCGACTACAAGATTAGGCGCAGAGCAGCAGATCTAAACATACCACTAGTACTAGAAGCCAGACTAGCACACGAGTTAAGCCGTGCAATCAGCATCTATAAGACAAACCCATATCAAGGTATAGATGTAGAGGAGCTAGCCAAGTACTGGTGCCCAGATACAGCTAAAACATCGTGTTGTGAAAACAAGTTAGGAGTGTACTCATCTTAGTACTAGTTTAAGCCCATATTTTCTGAGCCGCTCGAAATCCTTATCCCGAGTAACAAGAACCAGATTTCTCGACATAGCTGTTGCAGCTATAATTAGATCAGCATCCGAAATCAATGAACCTTCTCTCTTTAACTTGTCATATAACTCACAATACTCCAGTATAACCTTGTTGTCAATAGATATAATAGTATAACTTTTCTCAAGCAACTCTTTAACTTTCGCTCTTTTCTCAGAGGATATACCTCTCAGAAACTCTAACAACGTAACTAGAGAAATATATCCCTCTTCGTAAACTCCTCTCCTAATATTGTCGATAAGAACACTAGTATCGATAAGCCTCATCTCAGCTTAAACCCTTCTCTAAAGCTCTTGCTTGTCTCGAGTATAGATTCAAGATCATCTTCGCTTAGTATTTGCCGAAGCTCATGATAAGCAGTCTTAGCTCTTGCTAGTTTTGCTTCTTTATATAACTCTAGTAAGAACTCGCTCCAGTCTTTATCTTTCTTCTCTTTTTCAAGGATCTCTTTCACTTCTCTAAGAACGGATATAGTGACATACTTTCGCAACTATATCACCATATAATTATACAATTATAACGTTTTATAACGTTATCTAGGCATTATCACCTACTTCTTCTTATTAAGTGCTTCTAGGCTAGTCTTGATTATCTTCATAATCTTTTCTTCGTCGAACCTAGTGTTCTTCTCTATCCTGCCTACCCCTCTTATCACTTTTCTTATGAATACCTCTGGCGGGTCAGGCGGGTTCTCTAAGACTTTATCCCAATACCCCTTATCAAGTACTGCTCCTTGTATTATTGCTACTACTCTATTGTCTCTCACAACACATGTCAATGGTATTAGTGGTTGGAAATCAATAAGCTCAACTAGTTCATCGTATAGTTTATCGCATGCAGGATCATTCTTTGTATCACAGAAGACTACTTTTTCTTCACCATACTCTTCTTTGAGGAAATTTGCTAGTATTTTACAATACGGGCAACTGCTAGATCCGTACACGATGAATAATGTTTTGTGCCGTGCTAGTTTTGTACTAGTCATGGCGAAATCCCCTGTGCTCCAGAAAACTTAATATAAATCATTATGACTTTAAACTCTTGCTTTGATAACTTAGAAGTAGTTTGTAAAGCTCTAATCCTCTATTACTAAGTCTATATAATATTCTACGAGTATCACCACGCACAATTCTCTCCACAAGGCCTTGCTCTTCTAACTCGCGTAAATGCTGATATATTGCTTGCGGAGTCACATGTACATCAAGCATCTTCCAGATCCTATAACCATGTAGCATGCCATGCTCCGCTAATAGCTCAAGGATTCGGGGTTTTATCCCTTCTTTAAGTAATGATTTTCCTGCAACACGTATGCTTGGAGCATATGCTTCTAGAGACTTGAGACCACTCCCAGTTAATAGTATTACCACGTCTCCCCTCAACTTATATCGTTCCTTGAGAAAACCAGCATACGCGGCTGCAGCTGCCGGCTCTACAAATAATCCTTCTTCGCGTGCAAGCCTAATACCTGACTCGTATACCTCTCTAGCTCCAACAACTACTGCCCACCCATTGCTCTTCTTAATAACATCCACCACTTCTCTTAATCTAGGAGATTCTAGATACGCTAGTCCAGCAATAGGTTTACCACCACTACTTTCACGTGATACGCCTATCTCGTTAGCAATACTTGTAAAAGGGTGAACCTGTACTGCTACGAGTCTAGGAATACTATTGTACCCTACTCGTGGAAGATTCTCTGACCACTCCTTGTATAATGCTGAGATGGTAGTACCTGACCCCGCTGGTATGAAGACGTAGTCTGGCGGCTTGCCAAGCCATGATATTATGTCTCTGGCAATACCTCTTAATGCTTCCTCTACTATACTACTACTCTCTGTTATAAGCATACACCTGTTACTAGAAGCTATCTCCTCCGCTGCCTTAGAGGCATCATCCATGTATTTTCCTCTCACAACTATCTCTGCGCCAAACATTCTTGATAATACTAGCTTGTCTTCATCACAAATCTCTGGCACCACGACTATTACTCTCAAGCTATGCCTAGCACCATAAGCAGCAATACTTGCACCCAGGTTGCCATCACTAGCCACGACTATACAGCTAGTATTTTTGAGCTTAGACTCTATGCGCTGAGCTACCCTATCAGTAAAGCTGCCAGTAGGACCTAGGAACTCTAGTTTAAAGAATACATCACCATCTAGGTACTCACATCTTCTACACTTTATGAGCATGAATATATAACCCCGCGGCAATCATGTATTTGGTAAGTTTCTCTATTTATGTTCATTTTCATATTGGTAGAAATCCTTATATAACAGCTGTGACAATGTATAACATGTAATACTTAAAATACATGTCTTTCTAGGGAGCATGCATTGAATAATTACGCGATAAGAACATATACGCGGGAAATCACAATAGCTTCTTATGCTATTGCCATATTTTCTTACACGTACTCGTTATACATAACCAAGTATGCTAGACTAGAATTCATGTCTGCACCTAGTTTCCTAACAAGCATACTCTTAGCACTAGCACTCTGGATATATACTAGTATTGATGATGGGGCAAGGCTTAGAGAGACACTACAAGTAAGAGAACACGTCTTCTTATCACTTGCAACAATGATGGTACTAGTAGCAGCTACTATGATGCTTAACCCATACATGCTGGAATACAGCTATGTATGGAAAACCATAATGGTACTATCACTACAAGTATTCTTCCATCTAAGCGTCAACACAGCGATAAGAACTATTTTTAAGACAAGCTCTTCCCAGAAACTAGTAGCAGCAATCTTCTATATCTTCCTCCCATTATTATTCGTATTATCGGTCTTCGGGCAAGAGATTAGGAACCCATTAGCAGAAGTCTTCGTGAGATTATTCATAGGCTACTTCTACCCAGCCCTGATCTATAGTTGTCACCCGAGAGAATACGAGAATCTAAGCTTAGCGATAGCTATAGTATACATGTTAGCAGCTTCCATGGGTCTACGCATATTATTGAAAAGATTTGTTTTGCGGAGAGGTGCATCTGTGAATGAAGAACATGCTTTTACCAGTTAAGATGCTGTTAGTTGGATTAATAGTGGCATCGGTAACTGCTATGATGATTTATCATGATAGTACTAGTGTTGGCGAGACATATGGCGTTATTGCTCCTAGTTTTAAACCTATAATAGCACATGATTCTTCAAACGTTTACTTCGTATTCATTGACTTCATTAATCAGGATTATCTAAGACGCATATTTACAGTAGCTGTTGATATAGAAGACTTTAATGCTTCTACGAGGCTGCAAGACCCCTATTATATTATCTCGGAATGCCGCGTACATTTACTAGTACCCGAGGATTGGGAAAAACTGAGGCAAGTTATCTTAGAGAATAACTGGTCTAGATGCACTACTAGATACTGCGTACTAGCAGAAAATGCTACACTTAGCCTCCTAGACTATCTAAACAAGACACACATAGATACACTAGAATGCGGGGCCAAGCTTAACATTAAGAGTAGGTATGGCTTAAGAGACCTGGTGTTCGTAAGTATAGCTAGAGCAGATGCTGATTACGTGATAGCATATGTTCCAGCAGGTAAGAGGCTTAAGGAAATCTCTGGGGAAGAACTCCTTAATACATTAGAGAATTTTGTAAGAAGCAATAATTATACCAGGTATCAGTTCTCGATCAAGTATTACTACTCATTATTCGCATACGTATCCATAGAGACAAAAGCATACTATGCACCCCTACTTAAGAAACTCCACATAACCATAGCAACGGCTAGCCTGCTCTTACTATGTCTACTATACTGGTTTAAGAAGATAAGCTAGGGATGATTCCCGCAGACACTACTATGTTATCATCCTAATCCTGACCTGGGTAGAATTAATTATAGCACCGCCTCCTAGGCTCTCCACGCCGTCATCTAACAATACGCTTATCCTAACATTATTAAGACCTTGTGCATGCCTAGGCACCCATAACACTCCTCTTGGTACATCAGTGCTTATCCTGGATCTTAACACTATAGCTCCTTTATCGTTATACAGCTCTACGTAGTCGCCATCATGTATTCCTAGATCTCTAGCATCATCTAAGGATATGTATACACGGCCTGGGACAGGGCCATAGACGTCTTCAAACTGGGTATGTATGTATAATGAATGAGCAGATGATACTAGGTTGAATTCTCTCTCATGAATAAACTCTTCGAGTGGTGATGGTAGTGGTGGCAAGTTGTTCTCCAGGGCTCTCGCACTATATAATTCTATTTTACCAGTTGGCGTCTGGTACTCGTTACGAGGCTTAGGCTTGAGCCTCGCCATGCCATTATCTAGGAGCTCTTTCATAGTATCTGGTCCTAGTCCCCGGCTTAACAAGTCTAGGGGGTCAGGACATATCTTATCATAGTCTCTCATGCCTAGCCTCTTAGCTAGTTCACACATTAACTGATATTCTCCAAGAGCTTCTCCTAGAGGCTCGATAACTGGTCTATTCAAGTACAAGTAGTTGTGCCAGTAACTATATACTACGTCTAGCTTCTCCATGAATGTAGGGGCTGGGAGTACTATGTCTGCTATCTTAGCAGTATCACTCCAGTGAGTCTCATGTACTACGAGAAACGTCTTCTTAAGGCCTTCTATGACTCTAGAACTATTAGGTAGTGTTGCAGCAGGATTAGCCAGGTACACGTAGACAAAACTAAACTCTTCCCTAGCAAGATGCTCTCCCACCTTCTCCATACTAATTATTCTCGACGGGCTCCCCAGGTGCTGGCCCTCTATAGTATTGAAATCTATTGGTAATCCATCCGTATTGCTGTAATAGAATCCTCTATGTATACCGAGTAGTGCTGGCAGCACCGATACTGCTCTAACAATTTCCCCGCCACCCGCTCGTCTCTGGAGACCATAGCCGATGAATATAGCGAAAGGCTTGTACCTAGTCATGAGTTCTGCTAATTCAATAATATCTCTCCTAGTCACACCAGTCTTTTCCTCCACATAGTCTAAGCTGTACTTCGATAATATCTTGACAAACTCTCTGAACCCATAAGTATGCTTCCCGATAAACTCTTTATCAACAAGATTATTATCTACAAGATACCGGGCAATACCAAGAGCTAGTACTCCATCACTACCCGGCCTTACCCTTATGAATAAATCACTATGCTTAGCAGTCTCGCTACGCCTTACATCAATAGATACTAAGAGCCCGCCTCGCTCCCTTACTCCTCTAATATGCCTCCACATATGAATAGCACTAACAATAGGGTTAAACCCCCAGATTATAATCATCTTATAATCCTTGAGATCCTCTGGGTAGACACCATAAGTCGAGCCATACACGAGTCTAAGAGCAGCTGCACCAGCAGCATCACATATAGTGTAGTCCGTCCTAGCCGCTCTCAGCTTATTCCACAATCTTCTACTAGCATGCCTAGTAAGCAAACCCCTATTACCAGCATAATCGATGAGAAGCACATTCCCAGGACCACTAGTAGTAAGGACTTCTCTAAGCTTTGAGACTATTATATCAAGAGCCTCGTCCCAACTAATCTTCTTGGAAACACCCTTCTTACCAATATTCATCATTGGATACAATATCCTGAGCGGCGAGTACACACGCTCGAGATCTCTAGCTGCCCGGGGACAAGTTACCCCCTTTGTTAACCAGTTATCATCACCCCGTATACTAGCGGGTTTCGGGCCCCTGAAGTCTATCCTAAGCCTACACGTATTATAACAATCTCTGGGGCACGCCACATATTTCTGCAATACCTCTCACCATCTAAGCATACATATTTTTAAATATCATTATAGAGAAGATTAAGCGTAACAAATAGTTTATGGTGTACCTTGTGCCCATACATAGGGTATCCAGAAAGAGTATTCTAATATTATCATTAGTGTTGCTCGCTGCTTGTCTCATAAGCACAGACAACGCGCAAGGTCTCACTATAAACGGTGACTGGATAGTATCTAATACAACTATTATAGCTAATGAGACTATTATTATCAATAATGGCATAATACGCATAGAGGATAATGCTAATCTCACGCTAATTAATTCTACACTAATCTTTGGTACAGATGCACATTACATCACTATCGGATATGATGCATCGCTTAACATTCTTCATGGCTCATCTATCACATGGAGCGAGGCTCCACCCGACATATATGCCTATGACAACTCTGTTATAAAAATAATAGATAGTAATATCTCTATCAATATGCTCTACGAATATGTCTCGTACGCTAACACATCAACACTAGTAATAGATAATGCCACATGCACTGCCCAGGGCATCAGCGGTTCTCGAACACATTTATGGATAAATAATAGCACACTATTTTCGCCCATAACAGTTTACTATGGTACTCTTTATATGAACAATACAATCGTAGTAAATACAGATCTCTTTGGCGGCACTACGCTTAGAATAGAGCAATCTAATAACACACTTATAGAGAACTCCAACATAACAGGCTTTCTAACAGTAGTAGAAATATCTGAATCAAGTAATGTGACTATAAGGAATACATACATTTCATCGACAATAGAGACATATGGGGAAGGAGGGGGAAGCGTAGGCGTATATATTACTAGGTCAAGTAATGTCACTATTAGTGATTCTACGATAAAAGTATCGTTCGCAGCTATATCGATAACCTATTCTTCCAACGTAACAGTAATAGATAACGTGTTCATTAAAGGAGGCATCTATGCTGAATCTTCTGAATGGGATACACTGGTCATTGAGAACAATACTATTGGCGGCAGAGCTGTGAAGTACATACATGGAGAAGCCAATACTACTATCACGGGTAGTTATGGAGAGTTAATAATAGCGAACTCTACAGATCTCGTACTCGAGGATCTTGATATAAAAGACTCGTCTCCAGGATTACTTCTCACGGATACCAACAATACTATGATAAGAGACTCGGTGTTCGAAAATACTGGTTTCGCAATACTCTCGGAGAACATAAATAATGTCACGATAGCAGGTAACATGTTCGAGAATGGTTTTCAAAGCATGCAAATCTATGATACGAATAACTTGTCTATAAGGGATATTATTATCAAGAACCATACTATTGGCTTAGAAATATACTATACTAATAATGCAGTAATCCGAAACATCTCTATGGAGAATATAGGCGTAGAAGCCATATCTATTTCTAGAAGCAGTTTGGAGCTAAGGGATTCCAAGTTTATTAATTGTACAGGGAAAAGCTATAGTGGGGTCGAGTCTACTGGTACTGCTATAGCAATAGGAAGTTATAGCGATGTCTATCTAGAGAATGTTCTCATCAAAGATTACAAAGATTATGGTATCAATATCTATACGAGCTACTCAACTATAGTTATAAACAAGACTACTATCACGGGAAACACTAGTTATGGCATATACTTCTGGTCATGTAGTTCATCACAAATACTGATATCCTCGTCAAACATAGTGAATACTGGTGATTACAACATCTATAGTTATGGTACCTACTACTCGTTACAAAACTCTACACTAGCAAATAGTCAAAACGCGGCCTACCTCTATGGCGGCATAGCTACTTTTAGGTATAACAAGTTATTATCGGGAGACCTGACTGCTAGGTGGGGTGGCACGCTTGATGCTAGGTGGAACTGGTGGGGTACAGGTAACGAGACAATGATAGAGAGCAGGCTACACGAGATAACAGATCCCGGCGGGCGTGTTGGTAGAATACTCTATAAGCCATGGCTACAAGGAGAAGCTCTCGGAGGTTTTGGTAAAGTAAACGGTAATGATGAGATACGTATAGGGGATATTGGTATAGAGTACGAGAATGCTGTTAACGCAGAGCTTGGAGCAGCGAGATACGTGTCTCATACACTTCCAGTACTAGAGGGTATGCTAGCAATCTACGATGTTTATCTAGCAGACGCATCTACGGTCTCCCAAATAATCGTGAAAGTCTACTATGATGACGAGGCACTACGTGATGCTATGATAGACGAGTCATCGCTAAGCCTCTACTGGTGGGATGGCGCATCATGGCAGCAATTTAGTGATACAGGAGTAAACACTACGGGTGATTATGTATGGGCAATCATAACTACGGAGTCTTCACCTAATCTAACACAGTTATCCGGCACCCCAATAGCATTATCAGGGAATCCTATGGCACCAGTCGGTGGGGAAATAGCGTGGGGGCATCAACAGCAAACCGGGGTCCTAGTTGCATCACTAATAGTAGTAATAGTACTAACACTGGCCGTAGCTAGGAAAAGCCTTAAGCTATACTCCTCCTAATACCCTATTTTTCTCCTACTATAAGGAATAATAGAGAGTACTCATGCCTATGGTTTAAAAAAGTTAGGATTAGATAAGGGCTACCCGCCTGGAACACCATACCATGGACTATCTTTCCAGACCGCATCCCATAGATCAGGTTCTTCAAAAGCCTCTGCTTTAGCTAGCTTATCTCTGACATTAAGTAGTTTATGATGCTTATTCCCGTCCTCATATATTGCTGATAACGAGAGTTTTATTCTAGTCATTTCCTCAATTTCTCAGATAACATGCTCATCGCTCTTACCTTATAGGCAGAGTTTTCACAATATGTTATCTCGGTATCTCGACAAAAGTTATAGTATAATCAATACGAGTAACAATGGAATACTACTATATAGTATTTGATTTATTATTATCATGTTTTCACTAATTAGATAATCCTGCTTTGGAAAACTATGCTATTGCTTAGTATTCTGCAAGATACTTAATAGAAATAGTTAAATCTATTCGTCTAGAAACAATTGTCAGGCTACGCGTACTTGGTGCCAACTCTATGAGTAAGACAGTAATCGTAGAGGGCTTGGTAAAGACTATCAGTGGGAAGACTATCCTGGATAACATCAGCATCGCTCTAGAAGAGAAATCTATAGCTGGACTACTAGGGCCAAATGGTGCTGGTAAGACCACGTTGCTAAAAATACTCGTAGGAATATACAAGCCCACTAGTGGGAGAGTTCTTGTTAAAAACCTTGAACCAATAGACCCTAGAGCTAAGAAGCTCCTAGGCTATTGTCCCCAAGACCCCGGCTTATTCGAGGAGCTTAATGCCTGGGATAACATATTATTCTATGCACGTCTCCACGGCTTATCCGAGGCTGAGGCTCTGAGCAGGGGCCGCGAGCTCTTAGAGAAACTCGGGCTACTAGACCATGCCAGGAGGCCTGTAGGCAAGTATAGTGGTGGTATGAAGAAAAAACTAAGCCTAGCAATATCCCTACTACCAGACCCTGAGATACTTATTCTTGATGAGCCTACCACGGGTCTTGATCCAGGAGTCAGGAGACTGGTATGGGATATAATTCTCAGAGAAAGAGATAAGGATAAGTCTATTCTTGTTGCTACACATTATATGGAAGAGGCAGACTACTTGTCTGATAAAGTCTACATAATTGATAGAGGAAGGATAATAGCTAGTGGTGCACCAGAGGAGTTGAAGAAGAAATATGGTCCCCAGAGTGTTATCGAGATAGAGTACTACATGTTGACACCGGGGCTACTAGAGGAGCTGAGGAGCAGGTATTCTGGGCTAGTATACCGTGATAACATCATACGAGTACATAGTGAAGACCCTGATCGCGACCTCCCTGCGCTTGCTAGTCTCTCGTACGAGTATAAAGCTGCTATCAAGGCTATGAGAGTGACAAAGCCCACGCTTGAAGACGTGTTCTTAGCATTAACTGGTAGGAGGCTTGAAGAAGTATGAAGTGGAGGCATGTAAAAGCATTCATAATTGTACGGCTCAAGAGTTTCTGGCGGGATAAAGCAGATGTTTTCTGGGTCATAATGTGGCCTATCATACTAGTTGTTATGACAGCATACGTGTTTATACCGCCTTCTCTAGGCCAGCCGATGAGCATTGATCTAGGAGTAGTAAATTATGACACAAGCACCACGCCCTTCAATGGCTCAAAACTCGTAGAGATACTAGATAGCATAGTGTTTAATGGTACTAAGGTATTCAACACAAAGATCTACGAGAACGAGACAATGCTAGTAAATGATCTAAGGAAGGGGAGACTAGATGCAGGAATCATTATACCCGAGGGTTTTGGTACAAACATAACTTTCGGGACAGCAAAGTTAAAGATACTTGTAAGTGGTGATAACCCCTACTCTATACAGGTTAATAGAGAGTTTATGCGAGCATTCCTCTACGAGTTCTCACGCGGTGTAAGCATAGAGAAGGTAAAGATTATGCTACAATACATGAGTAATTATACTAGTAGTTATTTTGCTAACCAGACTATAGAGATTAATGGACGCAACACCACGGTAATGGAGTTTGTAAAGACCTATTTTATGGGCATAGCGGTACCCATAAATACTACTATAGAGGAGGAGACCCCGGAGACGCTTTCTGAGAGACCACGTATTCTTGGATGGTACGTGCTCGGAGCAGTTGGGATGACTCTCTTATATACTGGTTTTGTTAATGGAGCCACGGCTGTCGTAGAAGAGAAAGAGAAAGGCAGGCTTGAGAGAATACTAGCATCACCCTCTAGCGAGATAGATATGCTTGTAGGCAAGCTTCTCAGCGGGCTAGTGATACTACTAATAGCATCTATCATAGTGATACTCACAGGGCTCGCAGTAGGAGCGAAGATTACATGGAACCCGTTTAAACCAGTACACTGGCTAGTAATATTCATCTTTCTATTGATAGGGATGATAACTATAAGTATTGGATTCTTGCTCTCACTAGTAGCTAAGACTACTAGGAGCGCGGGTAATCTAGGCACAATGCTAGGACTACTCTTATCATTTACTGCTGGCATCTGGTTCCCGAAGACATGGATGCCTAAGCCATTACAAGTACTAGCAGACGTGTTCCCCGCAACATGGGGCTTAGATGCTATAAGATCAATAATGGTATATAACGCCGAGTTAGGAGAAGTAGCATTACTAGTTATTAAGACCTTGCTTGCAGCAATTATAATCATGGCTCTTGGCATACTAGCTTATAAGAAGACTCTACGTAGATACGCAGAGATATAGGCATAGAACAAGTGTTGGACCCCCATGCGAGGATAACTGGTATGAACACGTGGTCGAGACTAATAGTAGCAACACTAGTCATCGCAGCATTATTAGCAATAACACACGCTCTCTACCAGCACCAGGAAGAGAATACAACAACCAGTAGACACATAATAAACATCATCTATAATCAAAGCACACGTACAAGATACCATTGTAGCATTGATTTAAACTCTACTCATGTTATACGTACTTGCTGGGCTTTGAAAAAGCCTAGACTAGTAGTTCTAGATGATAATTCTACACTAAATGCTAATAGTCTTAGACTATACTATGGTGTTACAAGTATTAATGATACTATCATAGAAGTAGCTGATCTCTCTAGACAAGTTGCTTACAAGTATAGAACAGCGTGTGTTGGCTCTCTTGGATGCTATGTTAAGCAATTACATAATGAGAGTTTTAGATACGTGAAAGTAGATTTATGGAAGTACTACCCACACATCTTAGAACCACACGTGTTTCTAGAATACAGCGATAATGGTATCAGTCTCAAGTTCATGATTATTGATTACACGCTAAAGAACTGCAACAGTAATGGATGCCAGTACTTGTTTAAACCAACCAGTAATACTAGTAAGATCTCCTGGTACAAGAATACTCTGAGCGTGTGGTGTAATGTTATAAGTATCGTGTATGGTGTTAATTGCAGCATAGACATAGTCTCAGACCCCGAGTCACCCGGAGTAGAGGCTGTGATTAACGAGCGTTATGACAAGTTATGGTTGTACACTCTTACGCGGAGATTATATGATTTATACTATAATGGGAGCTATATCCTCATAGTAGAGCTTCCTAGACCTATTAGCTACTCCCCCATGATTCTCGGAGAATGGGTTCCTAGCTATAATACTGTAGTTGTAGCTAATCACTACTATATGGGATTTGTCGTTATACACGAGGTAGGGCATAGCCTAGGGCTCAGTCATCATAATGAAGTATTCAGAGTCCCTAGATGGTATAATCAACTCTTTCAAACAAATACTATTAGTGGGTGCTACGTGTCAGTAATGGCGAGTATTCCGCAGGGGAAGCTTACTAGGTATAATTGTAGTAGGACTATATCGGCTGGGGACTTGTACGTACTCGTGGTAAACCTGCATAGCTATCTAAGAGGAAAACTTGCTAGAGCCGATGAGGTGTTATCGGAGATAGGGGTATGGGTAGAGAATAAGAGCATATTACTCCCATTAACCCCTAGCAATAGTATACCAGAACCCATAGCATCTATCCTAGCTAGGGGAGTAGCAAGTATCTCTACTCATGATAATAATGTTAAAGCCAGGTTTTACCCCGAGGTACTAGAATTAATGAAGATTATTGCTAGAAGGTCATCGGATCCCTAGCCTAGAAAGCCTCTGAGTTCGGCTACTCTCAGTACTTCTCGTCTAAACTCTTCTATCCTACCATTCTTATACAAGTCTAGTATTTTCCCGAGAAGCACGTGGTAATCATTATTGATATCACTGATAGGCTCTAATCCTAGTTCTCTCATAGTCCTCTTCACTGCATCATCAATATCGTTAACAATGTCCTTGGGCAGCCATTTCGAAGCGGTGTCTCTATCATAATATGATAAATCATACTCGTAGCCCTTAACTAAGAGATCTGTTTGCGGTAACTCGCTGATATGCCTCCATGAGCTTGTTAGGGCATCAGTGTCTAGTAGTGTCGGGGGTACTCCCATGGTATAACATGTCGCTGTAAAAGTTATAGCTCTCGGTAGCCTAGCATCACCTTTCCCACGGCCATACTCTGTAAAAGTTATCCTATCACGTGTTCTCGGCATATGCTTGGCTACCTCTATTATCCTAGAAGTCATACTTCTCAGCCTCTTCTCATAAGTCTTAGCTGATTCACGGATAATCATTCTAAGCATCTTCTCCTGGTCTATGTCTAGTACCAGGGGTTCTAGACCAGAATTATCCCTGAGTTTCTCGATAGTACTAGTGTACTCTTCATAAGGAGTATTGTATCTAAGCGCGCTCTGTATCGTGACCGTCTTATAACCTCTCCAGCTCTGTATCCAGGAGTCTATGTACCGGGGGTGCAGGAATCCTCTGAAAGGAGGCTTACCCATACCTATTATCGGGTACACTTGTATACCTGCTTCTTCGCTCCATCTCGCTAATGAGCTTAGAGCTATAGTTAGTGAGAGAGTGCTCGCTAGGTTCCCGTTTTCGAGCGCTGCGTCACTCTTGCCTAGGAATACTCTCATCTTCTCCAAGTATACGCCAGCGTTCTTGAGAAGTGATACCCTGAATGCCTCTGCTATGGGTTCTGCACGGATATGCTTAGAAACAGTCTCTAGTAGTGGGACCACCATGGGTGTACTACCTATTCTTTCACCCATCTCCTCCTCTACTAGTAGCTGGAGCTTTATTATCCTCCTCTGAATAGTTGATGCATGAACAGTATCCTCAAACATGGGTAAGACCACATAGCATATCGGTGGCGGGAAACCGTGTTTAGCTGCTTTTATATTAGCTAACGCGACTGTTAAGAGAGAATGCATGTGCCTAGACTTATCCTCTAGGAAATCATTTGGAATCCTTACAGTGATGAGCTTCTTAGCTCCGAGCTCTACGCCTTCATTAATACATTTATCAATAATCCACTCAGGCTGATGGTAAGGCGTTAGCTTTCCCTCGTAATCAACCATGATCTCGTCAGACGCGTACTTGGTGAAGACATCTATGGCTTCGTCAACTTCTCTAGATGCTGATACATATACTGTTGAGTCTGGATGCTGTGTAGCCATTAGTACTGGTATGTTCTGGCAACGCATTCCATCTGCACCGAGGGGTCCAGAACCCTGTTTAACCAGCATGACGGATATAAATGTTCGATTCGCCATTATCTATACATACAAAAATCCTGAAACATGTAGAAACTATGTGGAGAAGAAAAGGTCTCTGCGTTACGGCTATTACTTTATAAGAGAGTCATAGTATTACTCTGGAATCAAGTAATGGTCTATCTATTCTTGTGTAGTAGGAGGCACTGGGGGGTGGGGGAGAATAATAGCGTTCGTCTCGCTGTGACACTACTTGTCGTAACGGGTTTCCTAGGCACAGTTGCTTATAGGTTATCTATACCTGTTATTGCTTTCTATTCTCGTAATACTCTCGGGGCAAGTGTTTTTGATGTATCTGTGTTTACAGCAGCATTCATGATAAGCAGAGCATTATCTGCTAGCTTGTCGGGCGTTGTTATTGAGAAGAAGCCTAGGATGATAAACACGGCTGTGGCTACTTCTATAGCTAATGCACTAGTAATATACTTGTTCTATGTAAAGCCCGACATAGTATTCTACATGGTGCTGAGAGGAGCCCAGGGGTTTCTCAACGGAGTAACATGGCCTATAGTACAGTACTTGGTCGGGGTATCCTCGCCCAGGGATATCCGGGGCCGCGTACTAGCTATCTACTTTATGAGCGGTGAGCTAGGAGGGTTTGCAGCAAATAATATCTACGCGCTAATAGCTGATCGTAGCCTGGAGAGCCAGTTACTATTATCATCAATACTATTCGTAGCTACAGGCCTAGTACTAGCATCCTCGCTTATCATTCTCCGCAAGCTCTCTGGAGGCAGAATTGTTCCTAGAAGAAGCGAGAAAGCTAAGACAGGGCTTAGACAAACTAGTACGAGAAGACTTGAGCGGAGAGACTACCTCATAGTACTATCAGGGTTCTTCGTGATGGGCTCTACTTCTTTCATGCATGGAGAGATATCATACGTGTACCTCTCCGAGACTATCGGTATGAATAGTGCTGATACTGCTCTCGTACTAGCATACACAGGCTTACTAGCCATGACCTCTAGCTACCTCATCAGCTGGCTCGCGGATAAGAAATCCGATATAATAGCGTTACAACTAGCATTCTTAATGGCGTTCGTATCACCACTACTAATATCAATAGCATCAACAATAACCGTGCTAGCAGGATACACTACAGCCATGATATCTGCTAGAAGCTATAGACCCTTGTCTAGAAGATACCTGACCACATATACTGCTCTACCAGCAACTACTATTGGTTTCATAAACGCTTCTGATAACATTGGTGTATCGACAAGCCAGCTACTCTTAGGCTACTCGTATGATTCTCTCCTAGGAAAATACTATACAATAGTATCAGCAAAGATAATGATGGCACCTCTGCCACTTATAGTAATTTATGCACTTCCACTCCTACTAATAATGTCTAACCTAAAACCCAGGACTTCTTAGAGAATAGGGTCTAGAACAACTAGGCTCCCAGATCTTACCCTAGTATCTTCTAAAGACTAGTATCATGACTAGAGCAACTACGCCTGCCAGCACTACTAGTATAGTCCGCCAATCAATATAGTCTAACCAGCTCGTCTCCCCATTTATCTCTAAAGCACCTATATCGTTTTCAAGAGGCTTGATGATACTAACAATTATGCCCCCAAGCGATTGCTCTACTCTTTTCTCATAATAAGTTAGCCAGCCATTACTACCATATACATATCTTGCAGATAACTTGGTGAGATTCTTCATACTCATCTCTAGCTCAAAGACATAGCTAGTAGTATTTCTCCGAGCTTGTACATCCACTCCCATTTGGTAAGCTTGTATTATTGAGGGCAGTACCGAGTATAGTTTATTAGCAGACTCTGGCTCCACAACGCCTTCTCTAAGCTTCCTGGTAGTATCAATGATCTCATCTAAGAGGCTGGGGCTTATATAGAAAGGTGCTGGTGTCGGCCCCACGCTTAATACGCCGTTTCTAACACTAGTCTTATTACCCGATAATCCCAGGCCTACCAGTACTCCATAATACTGCATGCCGAGGAACCCTGTCTTATTAATACTTGTAAGCTCTACCCTGAATTCTCCATCATTAAGCCATACTAGTTTTACCACAACATAATCACTAGTGACTAGCTCGCCGTCTCTATCATACCAGTACAGCGTGATATTATATACAGCATGCTTCTCTAGAGATTCTCCGGCATAAGCTACTTGTTGGGATAATAAGAAGAGTAGGGCTAGGAGTATTAGGGTTAAAATAATCTTTTTCAAGAGGCCCGGCGCCCGGTAGAGATATCATTCTTTAACGTATTAATCTATTATCTCGTACCTGATAGCCCCTACCGGGCAAACACTCGCGCCAGTCTCAACACATTTAAAGAACTCTAATGGTACTACGCCTATACTCTTATGTTCATTATGCTCGATACGGTATTTCTCTACAACAGAGTTCTTACCATTATCATTCCCAAGCTCGAATATCTCTGGGCAAGCCGCGGGGGCTGCCCCGCAGCCTACACATGTATCACGATCTATAATTATTTTTACTTGAGACATACTAGTTACACCAAGGGCTGGTTTTTGTCTAGGAGTATAAGAGCATAAAAGTATATAATAATGATCCCTGGACATGCTGGTAGAAGCTAAGAGTAGGGCTGGGTTTCTGGCAGGTAAGTGGTACTTACTGAGAGAACCCTAGAGTAGACGTTACTTCCATCATTAGAGAAGCATTAGAGCATGATATAGTATTCTTTGATACGGCGGAGATATATGGAAACGGTGGCTCAGAGAAGCTTCTAGGCAAAGCACTCCGCGAGGTAAAGCCCCTCATAGGGAAAGGAGAGGTAGTAGTTGCTAGCAAAGTAGCTGGGTACAAGTGGAGACAAGGTAGTATCTTATCAGCTGTGGAGAGTATTAACAAGAGGCTAGGATTTGCTGTAACACTGATACAGCATCATTGAATGGTGGAGACCTATGCAGATATTTGTAGCGTGGTAAGAGCGTTAGAAGAAGTAGTATCTAGGGGGTTAGCAGAATACTATGGTTTATCAAACTACGGTGTCTCAGAGCTCGAGAAAGCATTGTCCTATATCAGAAAGATAGAGCCTGTTAGCAACCAGGTACAGTATAGCCTAGCCTACAGGGTTGTAGAGAATAGGCTTAAAACACTCATGGAGAAGGAGAAGCTAGGACTAATAGCATGGAGCCCCTTGGCTAGGGGAATACTTGCAGGAGTAGGTAAGCCGCAGACTAAGGCGCAGAGATACGGTGTATTTGAGATAGCTGTTAGGGATAAGCAGCTCCAAGAAGCCCTGGAGAGAGAAGCCGGAGACTAGGAGTAACAAGAGCTCAGCTAGCACTAGCATGGCTTATCGCGAAAAACGCCGTACCTATTCCTGGTCTGAGACGAGTAGAGAGGGTAAAAGAACATGCTGGTGCCGGGAACCTGGTACTACCCGGGGATACTATTCGTGTTCTCGATGAGGTCTCGGAAAAATACGTTGCAGAAGTCTGGGGAAGAATATACAAGCTTCCCATAAGTAGGATTATACCCTCCCCGATACTAGCACTAATACTTAGATTATCAGGTGGTATCTAGAAGACATAGTCCCAGACTTTTTATATTTCTGAGACCATGATATTATTCTGGGAATAGTAAATGAGGCTCGAGGCAAGAGTCAGAGTATCTAAGAAGTTGACACTATACATACCAAAAGCTATTGCTGAGAGTACTGGTATTAAAGAAGGCAGTATAGTCAAGCTAAGAGTAGAGGATTCAAAAATAATCATAGAGCCTCTCCCAGATCCTTTTGACTACGCGCTGAGAACACCCAAGTACGCTAAAACTAGTTTTGAAGAATTCGAGAGAGAATCCGAAGAGCTACAGCGTGAGCTATAATGACTAGACAGCCAGTGCTCCGTATACTTCTCGACTCAACATACATGTTGCCAATACTAGGCATAGAGGTAGAAGACGTAACAGATGTACTAGTAGTTCTCAGAGACTTGAGGAGGAGAAGAATAGCCGAGTTCTACTATACTCCATTCAATATCATGGAGATGCTGGGAAAGATTGCTAAGACGAGGTATGATTACAAGATAGTAGCTACGGGTTTATCACTAATAGAGGAGGAATTCAGGGTAACTTACCCGACAACTACTGGGTATATGAAGGCATTAGAGCTGAGAAGCAGAGGGTTTAACGACCTCATAGACCTACTCTTATACACGACTTCTCTCACGCGGGACTTGTTGTTTCTAACAAGAGACTATGACTTAATTAGTTATCTTAGAAGACTAGGAGAGGATACAAGGAGTATTTTGGATGAAAAATCCTTCTTAGAACAATACCCTTCTCTACTACGATGAAGTTTCTCCAGGTAGTACGTCTAGCGAGGCTTCTTTTAAAAGCCTGTCTACTTCTTCTCTCCTAGCCTTAATCTCTGCATCTACTAGTTGCTTAAGCCTATCACGTGATACCCCTGGATACTTCTTCTTTACTTCTTCTACAAACCTGCCTAGTATCTCATGATATTTTCTCCCCCTTAGCTCTTCCTCAATATCCTTATGACTAGGCTTCCAACCCGTACCCTCTACAAGTACCCCGCAGGGCTCCCTAGCCGTAACCATGATTGTCTTCTCATGCTTTTTCTCAATAGATTTTATCTTCAACAACCTGCCACTAGGTAGTCTGATTACATCTCCAATCCTCATCTCTCCCTCTATGAGCCAGCCTGCTAATACTATGTCTTTCTTAAAGAAGCCAGTGCGTAAGACGAATATTTGATCAACTATAAAGCTGCCTTTATGCATATTGTGGTCTCCCAGGTTACAAAATAGAGTTAAAGCTTAGAAAAAAGTGTTTAATTTAGATAGTCTTTATCTTTACAAAGTGTGTTGAACAAGAGATGCATGGATCATAAGCTCTTACTATGGTTTTAGCTATGGTTTCATATTCGTGTTTTTTGAAACCATTACTATCTATGTATGAATATGCTGTTTTTCTTACGTCTTCCTCCATGGGTCTTAGATTATGAACTGTTGGTGTTATGATATTAGCATATTCTACTACGCCGCTGTTATTAAGCTTATAGTGATGAACAAGTAAGCCTCTCGGCGCTTCTACCGCTGCTACTCCCTCGCCTCGCCGCGGCTCAACATGTACTCTGGGTTTTATACTAGTCTTCTTGAGTTCTTCAAGTATATCTAGAGTTCTCTCAAAACAATAAGCTATCTCTACGAGTCTAGCCATAGTGTATAAGAGCGGGTTCTCCGGATACTCTTTATTTAGCTTGTTAAAGGCCTCATAGATTTCACGAGATAAATCATATCCTGGATCTTTAAGCCCATAGATTCTAGCTAAGGGACCTACCCTGAACATGTGTTTCTCTCTACCCACGATTACCTTGGTTAGTTTTGAATAACTATAATCGACTGTCTCCTCCTCTATGTAGTCCTGATACATGTGGGGTTTAAATGATGAGACAAGCTGTCTCCTGTGTAAAACAATTATGTCCCCGTCATAGAATTCCAAGGGTTCGCTTCCTCTTAGAGCGACATAGTATGTAGATGTATATTTCATACTCTTATTTACCTCTTCGAGATACTTGGTATAGTCCTCTAAGACTTCATCTACTAGCTTCTTGAGAGAATCTATGCCTTCTCTACATGCCTTTTCTACAGCTTCTATATCTTCTCTACTAGGAGTATAAGATACCCCGCCGGGAACAAGCGTTACTGGGTGAACTTGTCGACCTCCGAGTATAGAGACTATTCTTTGACTATTAGTTAAGGCTCTTATACTATTATCTACAACCTCCTTTCTTTTCTCTAAGATCTGGCTAATTGATTTAACTCTGTACATGTCTGGTAATGCCATGAAGCCTGTGTGCAATAGGTGGCTCTGAGCTACACCATGGAGATTGATTATCTTGGTTATGAGCTCAGCGTAATCTGGTATCTCTATCCCTAGGGCCTTGTTAATAGCTTTTGCAGCAGCAACATGATGTGCTACTGGGCAAACACCACAGATTCTCTGAGCTACGCGAGGAATACTCTCCGCGCCTAAGCCTACGAGTAGTTTTTCAAAGCCCCTGAATCCCCAGGCTTTAAGCAATACTTCTCTAACACGCTTGCCAGCTTCCTCGAGCACTACTTCTAGCTCTAAGTGTCCCTCTATTAACGTCACGGGCGTAGAGAATTCTTCTGCGCTCACTTTCTCTCACCCTCCTTGCTTCGTGGTGAAACAAACATGTATGCTATCTTCAAGAGATCTGGAATAGCCCTTCTAAGCTCTTCTACAGATGCGTTGGAGAATACTGAGGATACTAAATCTATGAATTCTTCATCAAAGCTCTTGCCTGGTAGAGGACCCATACAGCCGCTACACCACGCGCCTTTCTTTAAGCATAGAGCGTTACAACCGCCTACTGTTATGGAGCCTAAGCACAATACTCCTTGTTCAAGCAAACACTTGTCGGGGTCTAGATCGCTGAGAGATCTTATCCTCTGCCTGGGTTTAACCGATATTATTTTCTCGCTCCTCTTTCTAGGGCAATCAGTACAAACATTTGTATCCGGTAGTCTAACCGGCTTATTCTGGAGTATCGCGGTAGCCAAGGTGCTTATCAGTCCCTGAGGAGGAGGGCATCCTGGGACAATATAATCGACATCAACTACTGCCCCAACAGGCTTGGCTTCATGTAAAAGCCTGGTCGGAGCTCTCCCGCCGCTGGCCAGGGTCTTCTTCTTAAATACCTCTTCTAAGACATTCTCTATATTCTCTAGATTTAACAGACCCGGTATCCCGCCATAACACGCACATGATCCAAAAGGTACGAGGACTTTTGCCTTTTCTCTAGCTATCTTGACTAGCTCTTCATCTCTCTGGCTTCTAACAGCACCTGTAACCAGCATGACGTCTACTTTCGGTATCTCGACATTATCTACAGCTATGGTGCAGTACTCTAAGCTTATATCACCATTAATAATCTTCTCTAGCATATCGCCAACACTTAGAAGAGCTACCTCGCATCCACCACAATATGCTAGGCTTAAAACACCTACTTTCTTAACCATAGTCTTTCACCCCCTACGAGAACTACTCCATGCAACACCGGTGTCTATCGCCTTGAAGGGACAATTATATGTACACTGCATACACGAGATACACTCGGTATCACCAGGCTCTTGCAGACCCATTGGGCATTTATCCATGGCTATGCAGCGGCTACAATCTTTACATCTATCGGTTTTATATACCCTGAGCGGCGATACTAGTCCTAGTCCATCCAGGAATGCACCGGCTGGGCATATGTATCTACAGAAGAATCTTGGTACAAGTATGCTTAGAACGAATAGTGCCAAGCCTATTATTGTCAACGTCCAGAAGAGTGCGCCGCCTGTGAATAAGTTGTAGCGGATAGCTGCTAGCGGTATTGCTATGAAACAGTTGCTACAAAGCCACGTAGTGCTTTTTGCCAAGACTATAAGTATGAGTACTATAAGGAAGACGTACTTGACGTATCTCAGAGCATTATCAAGACCGCCCTCTATCTTTATTTTTCCATACACTTTTGACAACAAGTCCTGTGCAAGACCTAGGGGGCAGATCCAGCCACACCATGCTCTCCTAAATATTATGGATGCAATAATCGATACTATTATCACTGTTACTACCACGTCTAAGACGCTTGACGCGATACTCTTCACTAATGGTAATGCCTGGGGAATCCATAGAGGACAAGGACATATCTGACCTATGTGTACGAATGGTATTATAATTAACAAGATGACTACTGCCGCTATCAATACCCAGCGTGACGTGTTTATGAAGCTTGTCAGCATCCTATTCTTTGATGCTCTCTCACCTATTGCGTCAATCAAGGCTTTCTCAAGAGCTTCTGTCTTAGACCCGTTCATACTCATAATTTCTGCTTTCCTAGACCTAAACTTGATCAATGCTTGTTGCTTGCCCCGCTGTAGAGAATATACAGTGCCAGGAACCACTGCTAATCCTATAACAAGTAATACATAGTAGAAGGCTGTTCTAGCATTATAGATGCTTTCAAGATTTACCCTAACAGCCGGTTTCCCAGGAGCCGGGGTTACTCCTCCAGGAGCACCAGTAGTAGATATGCTCACCGTGGCGCTCTCAATACCGCCTGGGTTAAACGGACATTTACTACTATAATGATATGTTATAATAACCATGCCATCGCTATTAGCCTTGACCTCGATAAATATCTCTCCTCTCCTATTA
>CAZCAU010000013.1:0-2096 GCA_964496855.1 uncultured Desulfurococcales archaeon | reverse complement strand
ATACGTGTCCTTACCTAGAAGCTCTACGCCGCCGGTAGTATTAATTTTTACAAACCAGTGCTTAGCCGCTGGACATGGCTGTACATGCGCGAATCTCATCTCTATATGGATCTTAACAGTATCGCCTGGAGAAACCTGTACACTAGTGGGCTCGACAATCAGTTTATCAGGACCACTACTCGAGAACGCGATAATGGTAGAGGTAGCTATAAATAGGAGTAGAATAAGGCTTAATAACTTACTAGTGTTATGTTTTCCCAATTTTAGAACATTTTTTATCCTAGCGGTAGTACCCTTGAATAAGCATACGAATACCACGTAGAGTATTGCTAGCGGTGCAAGTCTTAGAGGACAAGCAGTTGCTAACGGACATGCAGCACATGTCGAACCCATTAATGCCGTGTACGTGGCCGAGGCAGGTAGTACTGGCATTGCATAATTAATAGCAAAACGTAGAAGACGCATGCTAGCCTTACGCTGTAATGATTCTCTAGGAGAAAAACCACCAACCACTAGTTTCACCTACTAGTTTTTGATGGTATGAGCCAGGTAGAGCATATAAGATTAGGATTAGAAAAACAGAGTTGTTTGTGTGAGAATATCAGCCTGGAAGCAGGTTTAGCCCTTCAAGCTCGTCAGCTACGTCTTTCAATCCTAGGCTCTCCAGGGTTGCTCTGAGAGGTCTACCAGTAGCCTTGTCCCATCCTCTGAGCTCATAGTATTCCTCTAGCTCTCGTTTAAACGCCTCCCACTGGACAACTGGGTGGAACTCGTCTTGTTTCTTGGCTCCAGGCCCTTTGGTGTAGGGTTCTGTGAACTCTCTGTAGGGTAGGACATCGCCTTGTTTCACATATTCTGCCATGAGCGTTATCTCGGGCAAGCTGCCGGGTAATGGCTGGATGAGGCCTATTTCTGCCTCTCTTATATTGTAGCATCTCTCTAGATTGTATATTCTCTCAGCTGTCGTGTACATGTCTTCTACGCTCCATCCAAAGCCTGCGACAGCGTTCAGCACGTCTGCCATTAGCTGTGATGTAAACTTCTTGCTTCTATAGAAGAAGAAGCAGCCTACCATGCTGTCAATTATAACCTTGGCCTCCTGTGATCTCGAAGGCCAGGGATCCTTGTTGAGCTGCATGTATCTCTTCCAGGGCTGAGATCCTTCTAGGTGGCATCCTGCTTTGTTGCCTGTTATATAGGTGAATCCTAGCCAGTATCCATGATACTTTGGAAGAGTGTTTCTTGGTGGATGAGCAGCGTATTCTCCTCCTTTAGACTGGTACGTGTACTTCCATACATCTTTTATTCCTTTTATAGTCTCGATCTTGCTCGCTATGTACTTGACTCCTTTGCTGATGAGCTCGCCTAGTGGTTCACCAGTGAATGTTGTTGGCCCGCTTCTATAAGCTGTCCATATGGCTATTTTTGCAATAGTTTTTGGATCAGGATTCCATTTCAGCAATACTCCGCCGAGATCCTCTGGCATTAGCCAGCCATGGTCTATACAATCTATGAGGAAGCCTATAGTGTTGCCAAACGATATGCCGTCTAATCCGAGCTCGTCGACCACAGATGTTATATAGAGGTGTCCCTCAGTATCTCTAAGATCCCAGTTTACTCCAAGCATCACGTTAAGCTCGTAGTCGGGTCCCTCGAACACGCATTTATACTCTCCACTCCTCACTACCCCGTACTTCTTACAATGTAAGGGGCATGTACGGCATGATGAGTGCCGTAGCCAGTAGTGTTCTAGGAAATAGCCCGACATTAATAGTGCTGCTTCGTCGTTAGTTCCTTCGCGGTAGTTCCAGCTAGCATCATCGCTGAATCCATGGCTTGCGGCATAAGTCCAGTATGTGGTGCCATATCTTATGTTCTGGCCTGGTGCCTGCATCTCGAGCTCTAGTAGTTTGAGTGCGAGGTCCCTTGTCTTCTCGGGATCAGCGACATCTACCTCGCCTGTCCCCATGACTACTATTGCTTTTAGATTCTTGCTACCCATCATAGCTCCTACTCCGTGTCTCCCGGCAGCGTCTCCAAAGCCTCCGAAGACTCCGGAGATGTTAACCATGTTTTCTCCAGCAGGGCCTATAACT